>CAZALG010000215.1:0-3732 GCA_964485935.1 uncultured bacterium
CTCATTTATTTAGCTCGGAAATTTTGCTTTTTGCTTTTTTAAGCCAGGGTTCTTCAGCTCTTTCAACTATTTCGTTTAAATAATTTAAAGCCCTTTCCCTGTTGCCTCTCTTAATCATTATTTCAGATAGAATATAAAGAGATGCGGATACCCACTCGCTTTCAGGATGCAGGTACCTGACCTTTAGAAGTGTTTTTAGAGCTTCATCCTCCTTCCCTGTGTCTAACAATATTTTGCCCTTTAGATAATAAGCTTCTGCTTCCGAGCGTTCAAATTTAAGTGCTTCTTCAAGATTTTTCAAAGCGGAGGCAAAATCTTTTCGGGATATATATATTTTCGCGAGCTCTATGTAAGCAAGACCATCGACCTTTCCTTTTAATTTTAATAATCTTGCAGTAGCCTCCTTTTCTTTTCCTTCTTTTTTTAAGGCTAGTGCGTACAGGAGTGATGCTTCAGGCAAAGAAGATTTAATCAAGTACTTTTTTGCTTCTTCTAAGTTTCCCGAATCAAATTCAATTCTGCCAAGTTCCATAAAAGCTTTATCTTTGAAGTCACTTGATTTTGAAGCTTTGTTAAAAAACCGAATTGCCTGTTCCTTTCTTCCCATTTTAAGGAAGGCGAGTCCCGCTTTATAATAACTGTCCGGTTCATCGGAATATTCAAGATATGTTATAGATTCATTATATTTACCTGAATTAAATAGAATATTACCAACGAGGCTATTGACTTTTCCTTCAATGCCGCTCCCACTCAATCTTCTCAGTAAGGCTCTTGCCTCCTCTTCCATCTTAGAACTTCCCGATAATTCATTAACCGATAGGAGAATGCCGCGTGTTGCGGAGAGCGTGAGTGAGGAGGCATTAATGCCAGAAAGCTTTTCTCTGGTCATATCAAATCCCTTTGTATAGTATTTAAATGAGGAATCGAATTTTGCCTGGTCAAAATAATTATCTCCGAGTAACAGGAAAGATTCTACTAAAATTTCGGCGTCATAAACTTTCGAAATCATTGAATAAAGTTGTTCGTTGGAAGCCCGAAGGTCGTTTTTCTTTCTTAAGGCAAGGGCTATATAATATGAACTTATCTGGCTGTAATCCGAGAGAGAAAAATTCTTTTTTATATTTACGAATTCTTTGATTGCTTTTGTGTATTCTTTGTTCTCGAGGTACATTTTTCCAAGATTGAAAAGGGCTTCCGGCTTTCTATCACCTTTTACCTGACGGTACGCGCGCTCCGCGGATTTCAAGTCTCCCATTGCATTAGCTGCATTTCCGAGTTGTAGATATATTTCTGCTCTGCTGCAAAAATCAGGAAAATTCTCTGATAATTCTTCGAGGTTATGGAAAGCCATATCATATCTTTTAAGTCCCATCCATGCCCATCCCTTTGCTTCGAGGACATAAGGTGTTAAATCGGGAGATTTTTCTAAGTTGATTTTATCATATTCGGAAAGAGCTTTCCTGTATTCATTCGTACTTTGATAGATATCACCTTTTAACATATGTGCTTTATCGATTTCAGTTCCTTGTGGGAATTTTTGTTCGTATTCATTCAAAAGGCTTAAAGCGTTTTCAAATTCATTTAGTTTTTTCTTTGTCAAAGCTGCCTGAAAAAGTGCAAGATTTGCGGAACCCCGATTTTTTTCGACTACTTCCATGAATTTTGAATACGCATCAGCGTATTTTTCCTGTGTTAATAAAATATTGCCCATTTCAATGCGCGACTCATCCCATAAGTCCCCCACAATCTGGTTCAAATATTCCATAGCTTGTTTGTAATCGCCGAGTTTTTTGTAAATTCGAGCAATCTCAAAAATGGCTTCATTTTTGAGGTCCGTGCTGTTTTTACTTACCAGATGTAGATTTAAAAGCGCCTCTTCTACTCTTCCTTGTTGATTTAAAGATAGGGATTTCCAGTACATTGCATCCAGAAAATATGGGTCATTTCCCGATAAATTATCAAAGTATTCTATGGATTTTTCAAAGTTGCCTCTTTCATACTCTATTAAACCTATTCTGTAATTGGAGAAACCGGAAAGCGAGGGATCGGCAACTGCCAGTTCTCGCAGGTGCCGGATTGCTTCTTCTGTATTTCCTTTGTTTTCGTTGATATCTGAAAGGTAGGAATATGCTCGTGCAGCATATTTGCCTTCAGGATATTTTTTAAGATAAGCAATAAAAGCTTTTTCGGAATCTTTATTGTTAGCGAGAAAAAGTGATTTTGCGTAAAGAAAAGTACCTTCTTCTTCATATTCTCCTTTGGTTTTTGAAAAAATTGATGCGGCTTTCTCGTAATTTTCTAAAGCCATATAAGCCCATCCTGCGCTTAATTTGCTGTAGGGAAGATTGGACCTTGAATAATGGTTTAAAGCCTGGTTATAATCTTTTTTTGCGTAGTAGGCTTCTCCCAGATACAATTCCCTTTTATTTTTATCCGTAATGCGATTTATTACTTCTATTGCTGAGTCAAAATTGGCAAGCTTTATTTCCGTTTTAGCCCACTCTATTAGTAAATCTTCTTTTTTAGAGGGATATTTGAAAAGAAACTCTTTACATTTTACAATTGCTTTTTCGAAACTCCCCTGCTGGTTCAATGCTTTAACCAAAAGAAAGGAGGCTTCGGGGGCATATATGCTGTTGGGATAGTTATTTACGAAATCGATAAATTCGGTTTCCGCGAGGTCATAAAAGCCGTCCTCGAAAAGCCCTTTCGCATATTTGAATTCCTTGACAGGATTAAGTGATAAAATAAGAAGAAGTAAATTCATTTATTTGCCTCCTCGCATAGCGAAACACAATAACAGGCAATGGCTTGTTTTTTACCGATACTCCCCAGACCTTCGTTTGTTGTTGCTTTTATGGAAATATTAGAAATGTCGGTACCGATGGTCTCTGCGATGTTTTTTCGCATAGAGGGGACGTAAGGAGCCATTTTAGGTTTTTCTGCTACTATTGTTGCGTCTATATTAATAACTTTACCGGGGATTATTTTCATTGTTTCTTTTAATAAAATAAGACTTGAGGCATCTTTATAGGTTTTATCATTGTCGGGAAAGTGTGAGCCAATGTCATCTAGAGCAAAGGCGCCGAGAAGTGAGTCTATTATTGAGTGTGTGAGCACATCTGCGTCTGAATGTCCGAGGAGCCCAAGAGAGTGTTCGATTGTGACTCCTCCTAATATGAGTTTCCGATTCTTTGCCAACCGGTGAATATCATATCCGAAACCTATTCGTATATTCATTGATGCCAATATTAATACCTAAAATAAAAGCTTTTGTCAAGGGAGAACCAGTTTAATTGCCACAAAGACACTAAGACACGAAGCCCCACACCCAATTTGTTATGTTTATTTAAAAATTAACTGATAAAACATTATAGGAATAACGAATAACATAAATATTTTTTTAAGGTAAGAGATAATTTTGCATTTTAATCTGTCATTTTGCTTTTTAATTTTTGATATTTAATTTTCAAGTAAGACAGAATACGATGAGATATTTTTTTTCAGAAAAAGCAAAAAAATAGACTGATATTATTACATATTAGCTTACCTCCCTATTTCTTTCTGAACTGAATGCTTGTTATCACGCACCCAGTTATAATACTCCGTTCGTTTGAGTTTTGAAGCTGCGTCCTTATCCAGAACAACATTTACGTAACTATGTAGCTGTAAAGCGGTAGCCGTTATTTGACTTGTGACAGGGCCTTCAATGAATTGAGCGCTTACATCGGC
>CAZALG010000216.1:0-3720 GCA_964485935.1 uncultured bacterium
TTAGTTATCGATAACGCGACTGTTGAGTTTACCCGGAGTCTCAAAGGGAAAGAAGCAGAAGAAACAATAGAAGGTATACTTTACTGCAAGGGTCTGGAAGAGATTGTCGTATCTGTACATAAGCCGGTAAAACAGTGGATATCTTTTAGCAATGACACCATTAAAATATATTACCCTGAAGATTCAATTGCGTTTAAAATTATTACCGATTCCCCTGTTTCATTTTCTTTTTTTAATACATTCCTGAACGTCATGAAGGAGGATTTCGGATTATGCGATAGAGGATATACTTTGTCGGACCATAAAGTAAAAGAAGATACCTTGATCACTTACTGGCGACCATCAAGAAGGTTGTCTAAAACTATCGAAAATTTAAGATTAGTATATGTAAATAATAAGATAATTTCGTCCGAAGTAAAAAAAATAGACGGAGAATTCATGTTAAAATCTTCATTTGAAAGACATTTGGATTACGGCGAATATTCTTTTCCCATGGAAATAAGTACGACAATATTAATGGGTGAGGATACCGTATTTGAGAAAATTATGTATAAAAATCTTTATTTTAACGATTCATTACCGGAAGAGGTTAAAAATTTTCAGATTCCGAAAGATGTAGAAACGAGGGAGATTAAATGGTGAACTTAATAACTTGTTTTTTATTCCTGAATCTTTTGTCCTCCAGGGAAATTAAAAATCAAATGGATTTCATCAGAGAGGTTAATCCCGTAGTAAACGTAGAAACCGATGAGCGTTTTATATCCTATTCCGATTTGAGGCAAACATCAGAATTAAAGCTTGCTTTTGCCGGTATTATACGGTTTTATCAGATATTTATCTCTTCACAGGATGTTCCTTCCTGTAATTTTACGCTGACCTGCTCTCGTTTTACTACAAAAGCGATTCAAAAGTATGGGCCAATTCACGGTATACTTATGGGTGGCGATAGGCTTCAGAGATGTTTTGGACTTTCAAGGAAATACTATCCGCTCGATCCTAAAACAGGATATGCTATTGATTATCCTGTGGAAGTTTATTATATGGGAAAGACAAAAAACGAATCTCCTCTGTACGATTTTTTACTAATCAATAAAAGAATTGATTGGAAGCTTACTGAATGAGATACTTAAAACAAGTTTCATTTATATTGTTTTGCTTAACCTTTTCTCTTCAGGGTGAAGATCCCACGTTTGAATATTTTAAGCCAAAAAATATATACTCTTTTGCAGAATATTTGTTTGGTGAGGGTCAATATGAGCGGGCTGCAGGAGAATACGGTCGTTTTCTCTTTGCGACAGATTCTTTTCCCGGGAATGCGGATTCGATTTTTTTTAAAATAGCCTTATGTTACCGATATAATGAAAACTATAAAAAATCCATAAATTATTTTCTGAAAATAATCGATGGATACGATCAAAGTAATCTGGTTAATGAATCTTATTTTGAGATGGGTCTCTGTTACTCATTTCTCGATAGTTATGAAGAATCAAATGAAATTCTAAAATCTCACTTTTTAAACAACTCCTTCGAGAATACTAAGTTTCCAGTTAAGCAGCTAATTGCTTTTAACCATATACAAAGAAAAGAGTGGGATAAGGCAAAGGGATTTTTACAATATGAGGATACTTTATCAAATCAATTACTAACTTTTGTAAAAAGAGGACAAAATTTACCCAGAAAAAGCCCTTTTGTTTCGGGAATGTTTTCTACGGTAATTCCGGGTGCTGGCAAATTCTACTGTAATCGTCCTATGGATGGTTTTCATTCGTTTATAACTGTTGGTATTACAGGATGGCAAGCATATGAGGGTTTTAAAGCGGATGGTATCAATTCGGTTAAAGGATGGATTTTTGGCGTTTTGGGTGGAATTTTTTACCTGGGTAATATTTACGGTTCAGTCGTTGCTGCGGATATTTACAATGAAGAACAGGAAGTATTTTTTAGATTATCGGTAAACAAGTATCTAAATGAAAATTTTAAATAGAGGTTTTCTTTTTTTTCTAATATGTTTTTGTGTGCCGCTTTACGGCAGAGATGCGGTATTCGACCTTGCCGATAGGTTTTTTGATTCAGGATTTTACAAAGAGGCGATAACCGAATATCAGCGTTATATCTTTTTTAATGATACCGGAAGAGAAATGAGTTATGCTTACTATAAAATCGGGCTTGCATATAGAAATATGCGTAATCTGGAAAAATCTTTAGATGCACTGGAACTTTCAGCTCAAACCGCATTTTCCGATACCACAAAATATGAACGAAAAATAGAT
This sequence comes from uncultured bacterium, assembly GCA_964485935.1. Taxonomy (GTDB): domain Bacteria; phylum Hydrothermota; class UBA3072; order UBA3072; family UBA3072; genus JAFGHJ01. The sequence goes on from CAZALG010000216.1 coordinate 2,271, forward strand.
ATAGCGGTGAATTACATCGCTTGGGGAAAATACAGTAAAGCGAAATTCGTACTGCTTAAGCTCATATCTTTCAGTAAAATTCCCGAAATAAGGAGTAAAGCATCGCTTTTTCTCGGGGTTGCCCATCTTTATTGTTATGAGTGGGAATCCGCGAAAGACGCGCTGGAAATATATTTAAAAGAAGAAAGAAACAATGAAACCGCTTATATCGTTGATTCTTTACTTTCTCAGGCAGAAAATATAAATTACAAATCTCACTTGACCGCGAAATGGCTTTCTACTTTTATTCCGGGTACGGGACAGATATATGCGGGGAACGCAGGTAGTGGGGTCAATGCTCTGGTTTTAAACAGTGCCAATATTTACTTTATTATTTACAAATTGTTAAAGGAAGAATACGGAAATGCGTATCTTATTTATTTTTTCCTTTTTAGGAGATATTACCTTGGAAATATTTATAACGCAAAAAAAGAAGCAAGAGAGTATAATAGAAGGATAAACGAGGAGACTGCTAAAAATGTATTTAATCTGCTGAAAGCGGTAGAAAATAATGCAGGAGATTGATATCCAATTCGGAAATAAAATCTCTAGTATGGTTTAGGTTTCTAGGTTTCAAGGGTTCCAGGGTTCAAGTATTAAAATATTCAAGGTTTCTAGGTTTCAAGGGTTCCAGGGTTCAAGTAAAAAAAGCAACAAATAAAAAATCTTTTTAAATCTGCGTTCATCTGCGTCCTATTTCTGTTTTTAAATTTACAATTTGCAATTTTCAACTTACAATTTACAATTAGGCACTAAGAAGTATCGTGTTTATCCTTGTAAATCCGTGGCTAATTAAAACGGAGAGGCAGGGATTCGAACCCTGGTTCCACGATAAAGCGGAAACACGATTTCCAATCGTGCACCTTCGGCCTCTCGGTCACCTCTCCATTTAGATAAAAAGTAAGCTGGTGAGCGGACTTGAACCGCTGACCTGCGCATTACGAATGCGCCGCTCTACCAATTGAGCTACACCAGCATTTTCTTCAAGATATTATTGAAAATCGAAAAATAAGCAACCCCCGCTAATAAATGGAATATAAAAAATAAAAAAGCAAAATGATAAATAATAATTCAAAATCGTCCCCTTCTCTAACCATAGAAAAAAAATTTATGCTATTTGTCTAATTTGTTGTTACTCTTACTTGTTGGGTTGAAGATGAGATTCTGACTTCTGAATTTTCACCTTCTGGCTTCTTTTTTTCTTATTTTTTTCCTCAAAAAAACCCCTTGACAAGTTGAAATTTCTTTGTATTATAGTATCAGTTTTTGGGCGTTTGCTAAAAAATTGTTTAATGATAGTGAGAGGTTTTCTCTAACGTAGCCTCGAAATGAGGAATATACTTTTTTGTTTATAATAGGAGGTAAACGATGGCGAAGGGAAAATTTGAGAGGACGAAGCCACATTTAAATG
>CAZALG010000217.1:0-3718 GCA_964485935.1 uncultured bacterium
TTCGGCATTGCTTTTCAGGGAGAAAAGCATCAATAAAAAAGCAAATTTTAATAATTTACTCTTTCTTATCATATTATTTTATCTTATAACGGCTATTTTACCAGTATATTGGGCAACTGTTTGAGTTTGATTTGTCGCTTTAATGCAAACTATGTATACACCGGAAAAGACTCTGTTTCCGTCGTTGTCCGTTCCTTCCCAATCTACTCTTGCTGTGCCTTCCGATTCATCGGTTTCGATATTCCAGACAAGATTGCCGAACTTATCGAATATCATTGTTAAAACGTGTGCGTTATCTGTTAAATAATATTCTATAATTGTGGAATTGTATTCCGGTGTAAGAGGATTTGGATAGATATCTATTGAATCGCTGGTTGCTTGCCTCAATTGGCTAAGGGTAACTTTACTGATTACTTTAAATTTATTACTGAGGGAAAAGCCCTTACCTTCAAGGTTTGTGCAATTTAGGTTTACCGAGTCTGCCGTTTTTGAAATTTTCACCCAGCCCTGCCAAATGCCATCGGCTAAATTAATTATATTGTCGTTTTGTCCGCATATTGTAATTTCGTTATCAATTGGCTCAACCGATAAAGAACATAAGAAACTCGAGCTGTCAATTGTGGAGATATATACATAAACGCTATCACCCGCAAATTGAGGTGAAGGTATTGAGTCGAAATTTAAACTTAACGAGATTAGAAGGGCTAGCATTTTATCAGGCACATCTCCTTCATATGTATTTAAATATACGTACTTTATCAATATTGTCAAGGTAGGTTTTCGAAAATGCAGTTAGAATTCTTAGGTTAAATATTGTAAAAGTTTTATATAACAAGTATTTGGAAGTATTCTCAACATAAAACAGGTATGGAAATACTAGGGTTTAGGATTTAATAAAAAAACTACAATTACTATATGTACTACATGTGAAAAATGGGGAGGTCGGGAGGGTATCTTAATCCTTGACAAAAGGGAATTTAGATGTATTAATTATTAAAAATGGATTACGAAAGTTTTTTCGGGTTTAAAGAGAAGCCGTTTTCAACTTCTCCAGATGAAAGATTTTATTACGATAGTCCCCAGCATTCCAAGGCTATGCAGAAAATCTTTCATGGTGTTGAGAACAGACTTGGACTTTCGCTGGTTGTTGCTGATATTGGAATGGGTAAAACCACCATGGCGAGAAGGATGCTTAATATGTTAGCTTCGGATGATTCTTACGAAGTCTCGCTTCTCGTTATAATCCATCCCGATATTACAGCAGGATGGTTTCTTAAAAAAATCTCTTTGCAATTGGGTGTTACGGATAAGAGCGATGACAGAGAAAAGACAATATCCGGGTTGTATAATAAATTGCAGGAATATCATGATCAAAAAAAAAGAGTCGTTGCTCTAATAGATGAAGGTAACATGCTGCGGGGTAAGGATACTATGGAGGAAATCCGCGGACTACTCAACATTGAAACTCAGTCGCAACATTTGCTGAATTTTGTGCTTTTTGGTTTGCCGGAGATGGAAGTGAATTTGAAACAGGATGAGGCCCTTTACCAGAGAACTGCCATAAGAACCACGCTCAAGCCTCTGGATTTGGAATCCGTTAAAGCATATATCAGTCACAGGATAAAAATTGCCGGAGGGAAAGATTTGCCTATTACCAGTGAGTCGTTAGAATTAATACATACATATTCTGGGGGTAAACCGCGAATGATTAATATAATATGTGAGAATGCAATGCTGGAAGCTTTTCTTGAAAAGAAAAAAGAAATAGATTCAAAAATTATCGAGGTTGTATTGGAAGATCTTGCTTTATTGGAGAGTAAATAATGCTTAAGTTTATTAAAGGTGAAGGTGGGGGTAACGATTTTGTCCTTACTCCTTATGTTTCAGGTTATGATTATGCGGCACTCTGTCCCCGTTTATTGAAAAGAAACTACGGTGTCGGAGGGGATGGTCTAGTGGTTATGGACGGAAAAAAGATGATATTCTACAATCCTGACGGAAGTAATGTACCCTTTTGTGGGAACGCAGTGAGAGTTTTCTTTCACTTGCTTTACCTCCAGGGTAAAGTTGAGAAAGAAGACGAGGTACAAACCGAAGCAGGCACAGTGAGACTTATTTACAACGATAATGATACGGTATCCGCTTTGATGCCTGAAATTAGTATTTTGGAAAGAAGAGAAAATGGAGCGATCGTTAGATGTGGTGTCCCTCACTATGTTATTCCTGCGGAAAATGTAGAAGAACTTGATGTGGATAAGGAAGGAGCCAAGCTCTCAAATGCTATACCCGGCAGGAATAATGTTGATTGGTTCAGAGAAAAGGACGGGTCCGTTTTTATGAGAGTTTTCGAGAGAGGTGTAGAAGGAGAGACACTTTCTTGTTCTTCGGGGATTGCGAGTATGTCATTCTTTGTGATGGAAGAAACCGGAAGTAAGAAACTCAAAGTTAAAACGATTGGAGGAGAATTTGAAACCGTACGAGAAGGTAGTAACCGACTCTGGCTTACTGGTGAAGCAAATATAGTTTTTAAAGGCGAAATGCCTGAAGGAGAAAATTCTTGGGAAAAGAAAGACCTTGTGATTTAGGATTAACCTTCGGAGATGTGCTTCTTGCGCCGGGATATTCGGATGTTATTCCGAGTGATACAAATATTGATAGTAAATTCAGTAAGAATATAAATCTTTTTCTTCCTATTGTATCATCGGCAATGGATACTGTAACCGAGGATGATATGGCTATAGCGGTTGCCCTGCAGGGTGGGCTCGGAATTATTCATAAAAATCTTTCTATAGAAGAACAGGCATCACAGGTCAGGAAAGTAAAGAGATTTGAAAGTGTTCTTATTCCTGACCCCATAAAAGTTGTACCTTCAGTAACTATTGAAGAAGTAGAAGAATTAATGAAAAGCCACAATATTTCCGGGGTACCTGTGGTTGATAATAAAGGAAAATTAAAAGGTATAATAACGAAAAGTGATTTGATATTTGAGGATGATAAAAGTAAGAAAGTGAAAGAGGTTATGACTCCCAGGAAAAAACTGATTACAGGTAAAAAAGGCGTTTCCGTAAAACAGGTAAAAGATCTTTTTAGGAAATATAAGTTCGAGAAATTACCTCTGGTAGATAAAAACAATAAGCTCGTGGGACTTATTACTCTTAGAGATATTCTAAAAAGAAAAGAGTTCCCAAAAGCCAATATAGATAAAGAAGGTAGATTGTACAGTGGTGCGGCTGTTGGCATAAGTGATGATACGAAAGAGAGAGCTACAGAACTTTTGAATGCTGGAGTAGATTGTTTGGTTGTTGATACCGCGCATGCTCATACTAAAAAAGTTTTTGATGTTGCCAAGATGCTGCGTAAGATTTGTGATAAAGATCTAATTGTTGGGAATATAGTAACCGAGGAAGCCGCGAAAGATTTACTCAAACTGAATGTTGATGCTGTTAAGATAGGAGTCGGGCCCGGTTCTATTTGCACAACCAGGGTTATAAGCGGAATAGGCGTTCCTCAGTTAACGGCAATTCAGAATGTGGCAAAAGCTGTAAAAGGTAAAGTGCCGATAATTGCCGATGGAGGAGTTACTTTTTCCGGAGATATTACTAAAGCTCTCGCGGGAGGGGCGGATTCTGTAATGATTGGCGGACTTCTGGCCGGAACAGATGAAGCTCCGGGAGATTCGATTCTTCTGGAAGGAAGAAGGTTTAAAGTTTACAGAGGA
>CAZALG010000218.1:0-3700 GCA_964485935.1 uncultured bacterium
TCAAGCTATCAGAAGAATATCTCCACCCACTGAATAATCTAGACTTTTTCTCATTATAACCGTGAGAATAATTTTTTATAAAGTGTTGACTTTTCAAGACCGCAATATATTTATTGCTATGCATTTCGTAGAAAAAGGAATTAAAAAAGATATCGAAAATCCAAAAGCAAATTCTTTACGGGATGATATTCTGTTACTGGGTATATCCTCAGTAGAAAAAGTATGTATAAACCAAATATTCTACATAGAAGGTAAATTAAGCATCTCTGACGTCGAAAAACTTGCAAATGAAGTGCTCGTCGACCACGCTCTTGAGGAATATTCAATAAACAAATTACTAAATAGAGAAGGAAAAAGCACAACCATAGTATACAAACCCGGGGTCTTCGATGAAGAAGGAGAAACTTTAAAAGAAGTCGCAAACAATCTTAAGTACAAAGTAACAGAAACAAAAACAGGCAAACGTTATATATTTAAAGGAGAAATATCCGATAAAGAACTAAGCATAATACAGAATAGACTTTTAATGAATGAGCTTATACAAAAACCTACCGACCCCCTCGAAGTCGAGTTTCCGCATCCTTCGCCATACAAATTTAAGAAAAATATAGTTCCGATAAGGAACATATGCGATAAAGAATTAATCGATATATCGAAAAAAGGTCTTCTTGCTTTATCTCTCGAAGAGATGAAAATAATTAAAAAATACTTCATAGATGAAGGTAGAGAACCAACGGATCTGGAACTCGAAACTATTGCTCAAACCTGGAGTGAACACTGCTGTCATAAGACTTTCAAGTCGCCCATTAAATTCTCCAAACAGGGAATCGGCAAAAAAAATAGTCTATTTGGATATATTAGAGGCGCAACTGAAGAAATAAACAAAAAAAATGTTCTTCTCTCTTTTTTCGATAATGCCGGAGCTATAGAATTCGATTCGGAATACGCGGTTACATATAAGGCAGAGACACATAACCATCCTTCGGCGCTTGAACCCTACGGAGGTGCCGAGACAGGAGTTGGCGGGGTGATAAGAGATACAATGGGCTGCGGTCTTGGAGCAAAACCTATCGCATCGACAGATATCTTCTGTTTTGGAGACCCTGAAATCAGAAGAAAAAATTTAGCTCCGGGAGTTCTTCACCCCAGAAGGATAGTCCGGGGCGTTATCGCGGGGGTGAGAGATTATGGAAACAAAATGGGAATTCCAACAGTGGGTGGAGCGGTATATTTTGATGAAGATTTCAACTATAATCCCCTTATCTTTGTCGGCAGTGTGGGAATAATCAAGAAAAAACATTTAAAAAAGAAAGTTAAAGAAGGAGATCTGATAGTCGCCCTGGGAGGAAAAACCGGAAGAGACGGGATACACGGTGCAACTTTTTCCTCTTTAAGTCTCGACGAACAATCTCAAGACGTATCCGGCGGCGCAGTACAAATCGGGAATCCTATCGAAGAAAAAAAGATGCTCGACGTCCAGATGGTAGCAAAAGATAAAAATCTTTACCGGGCAGTAACCGATTGTGGTGCGGGCGGATTCTCCTCCGCGATAGGAGAACTGGGAGAAAAAGTAGGAGCCACCGTCAACCTTGAAAAAGCGCCTTTAAAGTATGAAGGGCTTTCTTACTGGGAAATCTGGGTTTCCGAATCACAGGAAAGAATGGTGTTTGCTGTTCCGCCTGAAAACTTAGAAAAAATATCCGCCGTTTTCGAAGAAGAGAATGTAGAATTTACGGTTATCGGTAAATTCGGAGGAGGAAGGTTAGTTCTAAAATATGACGGTGAAGTTGTAGGAGATCTGGACCCGGATTTTCTTTTCAACAAAGTTCCTATACCCGAAAAAAGTTTGAAGTTGAAAAAATACGATAGAGAGCCATGCTCTTTTAAAATGCCTTCCGATCTCGAGAAAACTCTTCTTAGGGCTATATCATCAAAAAATATAGGCAGCAGAAAATGGATAACCGAACAATACGATCACGAGGTTCAGGGAGGAAGCGTATTAAAACCCTTCGCCGGAAACGATAGTCCCTCTGACGGCTCTGTGACGAGACCTCTCCTTTCTTCAAAAAAGGCAGTTGTCCTCGGATTTGGTATAAACCCGTCTTTCGGTAAAATAGACCCGTATAGAATGGGTGCCTCGGTTATCGAGGAATCTCTGCGTAACCTGGTATCGGCGGGCGGAAATATCGAAAACGCGGTTTTACTCGATAACTTCTGCTTTGGGGATACAGCAGACGAAAACGTTTTTTCCGACCTTTTTGAAACAACAAAAGCATGTTACGACTACGCGAAAATATGTAAAACTCCTTTTATCTCAGGAAAAGACAGCCTGAATAACTTCTTTACTTCACGGGGAGAAGAAAAGAAAAGAATCTCGATACCTCCGACACTTCTTATCTCATCGATGTCGGTAATAGACGATTACAAATATGCTATGACTTCTAATTTTAAGAGCGAAAACAACTATATCATTTTAATAGGAGAAACTAAAAACGAACTCGGAGGCAGTGAACTTGCAAAAATACTCGGAATAAAAGGTATGGTTCCTGAAGTAAACGGAGGATTAGCATCCAGCATACTAAAAACTCTTACCCTCGGTAATCGCGATAAATTTTTTCTAGCCATTCACGATTTATCCGAAGGCGGTCTCGCAGTAGGACTATCCGAGATGACTTTTTCAAATAAAATCGGATGTGAAATAGACATTTCATCTATAAAAACAGACCTTCGAGATGATATCTTACTTTTCAGCGAATCGAATTCGAGGTTCTTAGTCGAAGTAGAAGAAAAGAACATGAAAAAAGTAGAGGAACTGCTAAAAAATATACCACACTACAATATAGGAAAAACAAAAGGTACCTCATTTGTCGTAAAAAATAAAGATAAAACTTTAATAAATATTAAAGTGGATAAAATCCTCCGAAATTGGGAAGGAGCAGTACAGTGGTAACTTCTTTAATCTTAAGAGGACCGGGTACAAACTGCGATCAGGAAGCGGGTTTCGCATTCGAGAAAGCCGGAGCAAAAGCAGAATTTATATTCATAGACACACTGCTTAAAAACCCAAAGCGACTTTCAGAAAACCAAATACTTACAATCCCCGGAGGATTTACCTACGGAGATGACCTCGGAGCGGGCACCGCCATGGCAGCAAGACTTACCGTCCTCAAAGATAAAATTTTAAAATTCGTACGATGCGGTAATCTCGTAATAGGTATTTGTAATGGTTTTCAGATTCTTATAAAAGCGGGATTGCTTCCCGGCTTCAGAGGCGCGAAAGCAACCTTAACACTTATCCCTGGCGCAACTTTCAGGGATCAGTGGCTTGATTTAAAAGTAGAAAGCTCCCATTGTATTTTCACAAAAGGAATAAAAACGCTTCATATTCCAATGGCTAATAGTGAAGGAAGACTTTTTATAGCTGACGATTACACCAAGAAGAAAATCAAAAAAGATCATATCGCGCTTAAATATGTCGGAGATGACCCAACCAATTCAAGTGAAAACATCGCGGGATTATGCGATGAAACAGGCAGAATATTGGGGCTAATGCCTCATCCTGAGAGAAATATATTCAAACATTCTCCTCCTGACTGGCAGGACGGTAAACCGGGGGGAGAGGGACTACAGGTATTCAAAAACGCAGTCGAGTATTTTAAATAGTTGCAAAAACGCAACAGTTAGAGGGTTGGAGCGTTAG
>CAZALG010000219.1:0-3671 GCA_964485935.1 uncultured bacterium
AAAAGAATAACAAAACTTTTCACTGAAACAAAAACTCTTAGAAAAGAAATAAATTAATTAATTGATATTAGGTTTTTCCCTAATTTTACTATTGACATATAAGTATTTTTTCTTATAATGGTTTAAAAGATGGAATACAGAGAAATGCAAAAATTTCATAAAATCGTTATAGTAGAATTACTTTCGACAATTGATCATAAATTAAGAGGTGTTCAGCAATTTATTGTTGCGTTGCGTGGACTAATTGAAGATGATGTTCTTGGTGATTTAGATGAAGAAGTTCATGAGTTGCAAGCACTTTATGAGCCTTATTTAAAACTCAGAAATCTGAATTTGGAAGAGACTGATTTGGGAAAATTTATAGGGAATAATTATAATGTAGAAACAGGGGTTTCCTGTGTTATTAATCTGGATAAAGAAAAACTCAAGTTTGTTTTTGATTTTTTGATTGAATTTTCGGAAGAAAATTACGAATTGTCTATTAAGCCTACCGAGGAAGGTTGTGTTGTAAGTTTTGTTTCTCCCTCTCTCGCCAAATTGTCAATCAGCGATTTTAAGGAACTTTCCGATGAAATTGAACGGCTTCCGTTTTTCGCTGTAAGAAAAATACTTGGTAGAATGGACGCTGAGTTTTCTATAGAAGAAGAGGAGATATTCATTGAATTTTTGAGCCATGGCGAAGAAAGAACTTAAATTTTGTATGTTTTCTTGAATTTAAATTTGTTTTCTTTATTGGTTTTTAGCTTCTTTTTTTAGATCATAGAGGAAATTATGTGCTTCTTTGGGTGTCATATTATCGGGATTTAGAGTTTTAATTTTATTTAATAAGGTGTTCTCTGCCTGGAATAGTGAGTTTTGTCTTGTTTTAGGAGGATGTTTTCTGGTAACCCGATCATCGTCTCTCAAGTCTGCAAGTAAATCCTTCGCTCTCGTAATTACGTTATCCGGTAAACCTGCAAGTCTCGCAACTTCAATTCCATAACTGCGATCCGAAGATCCTCTTTTTACGTTTCTTAAAAAGATAACTTCGTCTTCGGTTTCCTTTACGGAAACGTTATAATTTACGACTGTTTTATAATATTCTTCTAATTCGGTTAGTTCATGATAGTGAGTTGCAAAGAGAACCATTGGTTTTTCGGGTATTGAATTAAGATACTCAATTACTGACCATGCAATAGAAAGTCCGTCATAAGTGCTGGTTCCTCTTCCGACCTCGTCTAAGAGTACGAGGCTTTTACTCGTGACGTTGTTCAATATATTTGCGGTTTCGTTCATTTCTGCGAGAAAGGTTGAAACACCTCGAGCTAAATCATCAGATGCTCCGATACGAGTGAAAATGCTGTCTATTATTCCTATTTCCACGTTTTTTGCGGGTACATAGGAACCCATTTGAGCCATTATAGTTATTAAAGCTATTTGGCGTAAATAAGTCGATTTGCCAGCCATATTAGGTCCAGTTAAAATTATTATACTTTCTTTTTCGTTTAGATCGATATTATTGGGAATAAATTCGCCTTCATTTAAGATTCTTTCTACCACCGGGTGCCGTCCTTCCGAAATTTTAATACCCTTGCTGTTTGATATTTTAGGACGGGAGTAATCATGAGTTAAGCTAAGTTCAGTAAAATTGGCGATTATATCGATTACGGATACACCAGAGGCTGTTTCTTCGAATTCAATAATATGGTCCTGCAATTTTCTTATTAAGGCTTCGAAAAGTTCCTTTTCGATTTCACTTTGTCTTTCCTCTGCCCTTAATATTTTTGATTCGAAATCTTTTAATTCCTCGGTTATGAATCGTTCAGAATTAGTAAGAGTTTGTTTTTTTATGTAATTGTCCGGAACTCCTTTGAGCTTTGCTTTAGTAATTTCTATATAGTATCCGAAAACCGAGTTATAGCCGACTTTAAGTTTATCGATACCTGTTTCTTTTCTCTGCTTCTTTTCGTATTTGAGAACCCAATTTTTACCTTCTGAAGCAATTTCTCTTATTTCATCAAGTTCGGCACTGTACCCTTTTTTAAAAATTCCAGAATCGCTTATTCTTGCGGGAGGATCTTCAATGATTGAATTATCTATTAAATTTATTATTTTTCTTAAATCTTTTATCCGTTCTGCTTGTTTTTTGAAAATGGGTGAATTTAGAGAAGATATAATTTTCTTTAGTTCATCTGCAAGGGAAAGTGAGATTTTTAAAGAAATTAAATCTCTTGGGGTCGCTCTTGACGTAGATATACGACCGGTAATGCGTTGGATATCATAAATTTCTTTGAGTTTCTCTCGGATCTCTCTTAAAATTTTTCTTTTAAAAATTAATTCCTCTATTCCGTCAAATCTTTCTTCTATTTTGATCTTGTTAGTAGAGGGAAACAATAACCATTTTTTAAGAAGGCGGCTTCCCATAGAAGTTAGGGTTTTATTTATCGTATCTAAAAGAGCTCCTTTTTGGCTTCCATTAATTTTTGTGATTAATTCAAGATTTTTTATTGTTGCACCATCTAAGGACATACCGTCCTTGGGATTAAAATGAGAAATCTTTTTTATGTGCTTTAGTGTTGTTTTTTGATTTTCGGTTATGTAAGAAAGCAGAGCTCCAGCTGAACAGACTGCCGGAGATTTTTCGCTAATCCCAAAAGCATCTATCTTTAAAATACCGAAATGATCTTTGATAAGCTCTAAAGCAAAATCTCTCTCAAATCTATAAGGTTCGATTCTTGTGACAGGAATCGAGTCCGGTAATTCTATCTGAAGTCCCTCAGGAATTATTAATTCTTTGGGAGACAGACGACTTAATTCATCAATTAAATTTTTTATTTCACCGGATTGAAATTCTCCCGTGGAGATGTCGGAAAAAGCGAAACCATAAATGTTTTCATCCTTTATAACTGCTGCAAGGTAATTATTATCCGTTTCTTTTAACAGAGAAGGTCTCATCACAGTTCCCGATGTTATAACTTCGACAACCTCTCTTTCTACAAGACCTTTGGATGCTTTTGAATCTTCAATTTGTTCGCAAATCGCTACTTTTTTTCCAAAACGCACAAGTTTTTCGATATAAGAATCAGCAGCTTTAATGGGTATACCCGCAAGTGGGACTCTAACACCTTTACCCATAGGTTTGGAAGTTAAAGTAATATCAAGTACCTCGGATGCGGTTTTCGCATCCTCATAAAAAGTTTCGTAAAAATCGCCTATATGAAATAGTAGAACTGAATCTTGATATTTGTTTTTTATTTTGAGATACTGTTTAAGGATTGGAGTCAAAAGTTACGAAACCGTGGAAACCCTTATTTTTTATTTCCTCTAAGTAATTTTCCGCGTCGACTCTTTTATCGAATTTTCCGGAAAAAATTTTTGTATATCTATCTGCTTTTTTTAAAAAATATTCGACATTATTTTCTTTGAGTTTTCCCAAAAAATATTCCAGCCATTTTTCATCTTCGTATGCTCCAAGTTGAACAGAGTAGAAGCCCTCTTCTTTTTTCTCGTCAACTTGCTGGACCGTTTTTTTTGTGTCTATATTCTTTTCTTCTTTTTTTGTGTCTATATTCTTTTCTTCTGACGTGGGTTTTTGTTCGCTAACTTGAGGGAATAGATTTTTGTTCTTTCTTTTTATTTCTTTTTCTTTGGCTGAGTCTCCCACGTTTTCGTAGCAAAATTTTAACCAGTAA
>CAZALG010000220.1:0-3665 GCA_964485935.1 uncultured bacterium
GCAGACCACAATGCTCTTATCGGCGGACATCCTGATTTTGAAAATTTATTTGTCTGTACGGGTTTCAGTGGACATGGCGCTATGGAAGCTCCGGCTGCGGGTTTGTCAATTGCCGAGATAATAGAATTTGGAGAAGTCAAGACAATACCCGAAGTTAAAGTACTCAATCTCCAGCGTATCAGAGAAGAGAAACTTATAAAGGAAACTATAGTAATATAAATTAATATGTCAAAAGGAGGATGACATAAGCCGAGAAAGTCTTGACAATCGTTAAATTTGCAATAATATACTGTTATGAAAGATGTTGCGATAGAGGGGGATTTATTGTATTTCTCCATAAAAGAGATTTTTTATTTACTATCGAGGTTCAAAAAAACGGGTCGATTAATTGTAAAAGGGCAGGGAAATGTGTACGTTTCGGATGGCAAAGTTTTGCATGCTGAAATGGACAAATTAGAGGGACTCGAAGCTTTTTTTTCTATTGGATTGAAAAGAGAAGGAAAGTTTGTTTTTCAACCTGACGAAAAACCTACTGTAAACACTATTTTTCAACCCCTTACAGAATTAATAGATGAGATAGATACAAGAGAAGCTCAGGTTGAAGAGTTCAAAAAAGATCTTCCTCCTGGTTCGATTATTCCCCAGAAATCTTCAAAAGCCCCGGAAGGGGATAAGATCGCTTTGAAAAAAGATGAATGGAAAATTTTGATTTTAGCAGATGGAAAGAAAAAACTATCAGAAATTATTGAGTTAAGCCCTCTTACGGAGCTGGATACGTTGAAATCATTATCCTGGTTATTTAAAGAATCTTTGCTATATGATCCTGAAGAAATAAAAAGGATTCTTGAAAAAGGGATTGAAGATGCCAATGCTTTTTTAAAAGCTTTTGGCGAGGGTCCCTGGCTGGAAGGGCTCGAAAAATTAATTTATAAATATGAATTAAAAGATGCTGTTTCTTTTGATGGGAAGGGTTTGAAAATAGATAAGAAGAAGTTTTCTCTGGATCTTGAAAAAACCAAACAATTTTTCTCAGAAATACTTAATTGTTTGCAAGGAAAAGCCACGGAAGTTCTTGGAAAGCTACTGGTAAATAAAAAACTGAAGGAAATAAAAAATGAATCCTGATATACCATTAAATGAATTGACAAAAGATAAGGATATTAAGGGATTCGCTCTGGTGTCTTCTGAGGATGGGTCAATTTTAAATAGTGGCGGAATAACTCCGGGCAATATTGATGACCTGGTCGCGTTTACGGGTTCTGCGGCTGAAATTATAGCTGATTCTTGTAAAATCGGTGAGATAAATTTAATTAAAGGAATTGGCAGGGATACTATTGTTATTGTACCTTTTAATGGAAATTATCTTGGTCTTGTATTGGAAGAAAACGCCGAAGGTATAGAAGAAAAAGTGCAGGCTAGCCTTGAAGGATTGAAAAAGGATGTTTCTTCTGAGATAGGAAAACTTCTTATGGATAGAGCAGAACAATTGAATATGTTGATGCGCGAATTTGTTAGGGATTCTGATCCCGAGATGTGGAAAGGCTACATAGCAAGCGGTCTTTCAGCGCTTTCTAAAGATGACAAAGTTAAAAGTTTGATCAAGTTAGATGGTTTAGAGTTAAAAGTTGGAAATTCGGAAGGTTTAAATAGAGATGAGATAAATAAATTTATGAAATTATTGCTCGACTTTATTGTTAAAAAGGCATTGAGCGAATTTGGTAAACAACAGACTAAAATTATTGTTCAAAAAGTAATTAGAGAAATTAGTGAAAAGAATAAATAATGATAGATTTAAAGGATTTAAAAGATAATTTTAATTTAGATGCTGTTTTTAATCTGGGTCCTCCAAAAGAGTACGTTGGAGAACTTGATGGAGGGAAGGAAGTCTTAGCTAGGATTGATCTTGTTCTGACTCAGACTTTTGATGCTATAGGAACTTTACCTTACCGGCAGTTGATTGTTAAGGGCAAGGATAAAAAAGTAGTTATTCTTTATTACAGAAACAGCTTTATAGGGATAGTTGCAGATAAAAATGAGAATGTTGAGAATATTTTTAAGTATATTTACGAGAAAGCAAGTTTGATTAAAGCAGAAGCTAAAGCAAAAGAGAAAAAGGCGAAAAAGCCTGTAGTTGAAAAGGAAAAGAAAATAACGGATAAAGAAGCGGAAAAAGAAACAGTTATAGCGAAAGAAAAGGAAGCAGAGGAAGAAAAAATAAAAGCGAGAGCAGCAGCAGCAAAAGCCAAGGCATTAGAAGAAGAAAAAATAGAAGAGAAAGAAGAAGCCGAAGAAATCAAAGAAGTTAGTGTACCGAAGGTTGTTTTAGGTGCGAAAATTATAGATAAAATTGAAGAAATAGCAGGTAATTATCTTGGCGATTTTTCTTTAGACATAGTGTCTAATGTAATTGAGGATAGTGGAATAAATAGAGAAGAGCCAGCAAAAGATCAGGTTTTAGAGGTTGCTCAATCACTTAAAGATGCGGCATCTTTAATAATTGGACCTTCAAAAGCTAAAAAATTAAAAGAAGAAATAATGAAGAAGATAGAGGAGGAAGAATGAATTTATTCTCATTTTTTCTGGTTTCTTTGCCGGAAGAAATTACTAAAATGGCTAGTTTAAATAGTTGGGTGATGATTGTCGCGGCAATATTTTTGTGGATTACTTTTGTACGATTTGGGATAATTGCTAAAAGATATGAGAGGGTTTTAAGAAAAAAGACAGAGTGGCAATTTATAATCATTGCTCCGTCCGGCATTCTCGTATATGCAGTTTTGCAATTATTTTCAGTGTTTCAAGGTAACTTGAAAATGCCGGGTAATACCGCACGAATTGCATATTCGTTGTTTTTTCTTTCGGGTATCCTGTCTTTAATGGGGGCTTTGAGATTTAGGCGAGTGGTAAGTCCGAAAAGGGGAGGTTTTAGATGAAAGTCGATATCCCTTTTGAGATTTTATTTGCTATAGGAATACTTATTTTTACTATATCCCTTTATATTTATGGTTTAATCATCAAAAGACTTCTTCCGCTAATTGAAAAGAAAGGTATATGGATTTTGCCTGTTATTGGTTCGATTTTTTTAGTGTTTTCGGCTGTTATCCATTTCTATCGCGTTTTAAATTTTGGAAGAAATCTTTCTGTTGCGGATCCTGTAGATCTTTTTCCTTTGATTAAAGGGATGTTAAGGGCTAACTCATTTGAGGCATATGCTATTCTTGGGGCAGCCCTCTTGACACTTATAGGAATTACTATATATTATCGGTGGATTTCCAGGTAGATTTAGATAGGTGTTTAGGTATATATAATGTTTATGCAAAAATGAATTTTTGTCTATAAATGATGAAAAGGAGGTTATATGCAAGGTGCTATTGAGTTTTTCCAACAAGGTAAATGGGCTATGTGGCCACTGCTTTTTTGTGCAATTGTAGGTTTTGCTTACATAATTGAGAGATTGATAACATTTGCTCGCTTGAGATTGGATCCTGAGGATTTTGCTGAAGAACTTATAGAAATATTTAAAAAGGATGGAGCTTCTACTGCTCTTGAGTACTGTCGACAATTTCCTTCTCCTGCAGCACGTGTTTTTGGACCTGCGATAGAGAAATATAAAGATAAAAAATCTAAAGACAAACAAGTTTTTGAAGAAGTTATGACAAGGTATGCTA
>CAZALG010000221.1:0-3654 GCA_964485935.1 uncultured bacterium
ATCCAACGAACCAACAAAAAAAGGAACAACAAATAACACTAATGATTTTTTTAACACGAAACTCTAATCTACATGTAGAGCATGTAGTTCTTATAGTTTTTGTTTTTACTATTTAACCATCTTTTTAAAAATTGGAATGAGTAAAAAAGACGTGGAGGTATTATAAAATAAAGAAAACTCTGAAGGTCTGGGAACCTCTTAATTTGTTGATGACACCACATTGTAGCTTTTTTAAAGTACAAGACGTGGTGTCATCTTTTAGTCGTTATTTGTTTGGTGGTATTTGCTATTCGGCTTCTTCTGGTACTGGCGCTTCTTCTGGAGCTTCTTCAGCAGCTTCCTCGACCGTGGATTCTGTTACCTCAGTCTCTTCCGTCGAAATTTCTTCTGTAGTCTCTTCCACAGTAGTTTCTTCAGAAGTTTCTCCTGCTTCAGGAGCCTTTCCGCATCCGTAAAAACAAACCATTAATAAAACTAAACAACCAATCAGTAAAAATTTTTTCATGTTAACAAAACCCCCTTTCTTGATTTTGTTTATGATAAGCATATTTTAATATTTGTCAATGGTATTAATACGCAACTGGTAGTGGTTAGCTTTTCGCTTTTAGCTAAAAAACAAACTCTGTGTGCTCTGTGATTCACAAAGTTACGGGTTTCGAGTTCAAAATTTCGAGTTAAAAAACTACAAAAAAATCCTGTAAATCTGCATCCTATTATTTAGGGGAGGGTGATATTCTAACTTCTAACTACTAACTTCTGACTTCTTTCTTTGTGCCTTTGTGGCCATAATTTTCAGTTTTTTTCGAGTTTTGACTTAATTCTTTCCCAGTCTTTCAACGCGTTTTTGAAGATTTTATATCCCTTTAATCCATCCACAAGCATCCCCTCTTCTTCGTAAAAAGGAATACCGGCAATTCTGGCTTTTTCGTAATTAAATGTAATATCCGCGCCTTTAAGTCCCATAAGTCCTTTATCTGTATGATATTGAATTGAGAGAAACATTACTTTTGCGAGTTCGACCGCGTCTTCCAGAGAATATTCGGCTCCAACCATATCTTTAGGAGAATCCTTTTCAAACTTTGGTGTCTTTACAGTGAATAAATATCCCGGCTGGTCCATAAGCTGGTATCGGTTGGTAACACCAAAAGCGGGGACAAAAAACATCATCTTGTCTATAGGCTTTTCTTTTTTTAGCAATCCTACGAGAAAACTGGCAAATCGATCATTGGACATGATTTCAGGAGGAATCTGACTTATATCTATTTTGGGTTTCTTATCAATAGATATTTTACTTAAAATCTGCCACATCGGTAGATAATACAATTTCTTATTTTCGATTCCTTCCTGGGGTTTTGCAAAAATAACATTTACTTTTTTAAGTTTATCAAGAATAATTTCGTATCCCGAGCCGCAGTTCGAACAGAAATGAACAAGGTCGTCTTCTCCGCTCTCTATATCATTCCCGCAATCCGGACAACGCAGGGGTATAAGTTTAATATCAGTCATTCCCATATTGTAACCACCATAGTAAAAATCCGGTAAACAAAGCAAAGACAAAAGCAGCTCCGCCACCTATTAAAAAAGAAATAAACGAAAAAATAATACCAGACAAACCTATAATCCCATATAATGCATTCAATCCCAGAAAAACCTTTTTACTCTCTTCTTTTTTCTTTTTAGCTTTATCTTTTACAAGAGCTTTCCCGTCTACGGCATCAAAAGAATATGTATAAAATTCCCCGCCTGCTTTGACTCTCGCAAAATATATGGGGTTAAAATAAATAATTGCTTTTTTCTTTATCGCTCGCAGGTAATATTCGAATTCACTAAAATCTCTATAATCACGTATGATTTCATCAATAAGCATATCGGAAGCTTTATCCATATACTCTCTTATAGATAAAGGTAAATCAAAGACATCTCCGTATCTATGAAGAACTTCATCTTCGTAGACCTCGAATTTTTTCCCTTCCGTACTCACTCTATTTATTCCATAACGGTAAAATTCAGAAGGATCTAATTTTACATCCAGGATACGTCTTATTCTCTTCTTAACTCTTTTCTCGCCAACAGTACGGGCAGTACTCATTGTGTCAATATTCATACCGGAGTCGGTATAAGTGGGTTCCTGTACGATAACACCTTTCCTATAACCTCCCAGCCAACCTATTATCTCTGAAGAGACCTTTATAAAGGGAACATAAATAAGAGAAACATCGATAATATTCACATTCATACCAAATCTTTCTTTTAATATGTTTTTAGGTTTTTTTATTTTTGGTTTTGCAAATACCCTCGGAGCTCCAATTCTATTAGTTATTAAAAGACTACTGTCGCAGAATTTACATTTTGTATTGGTGTAACCTTCAATAACGTCGATTTCTGATCCGCAATTAGGACAGGAAAAAGCAATTACAGCAGGAGTATCTTTAGCCATTTTGTTTTCCTTTATCGTAGTACCATAATAGGAATGCGATAGCGATTACAGAGATCAGTCTAAACGGTAAAGTTGGAAAAAATAAAGACACGGCTACAATAATCCCGAAGGATATTAAAGCAAAAGGGTGATGATTCCTTGCGCTTTGTTTTTTACTTTCAAGTCTATTAGAAAGGATATTTCCTCTTACACCATCAATGTAGTAAACTGTATCTTTGTCTTCGCATGTAAAAAAAGGAAGATAAATCAGCCCGATGGATTTAGCAGCGTTTTCTCCAATAGAACCAAGTGCTTCTTCAATTGTTATATCAGGCGGAGAGACTTCGATTTCAAGAGTTATTCTGTCACCCTGAGGAATATAACTATTGATTCCTATCAGGTCGGTTTTTTTCCCGGGTAAGAAGATGGTTTTCTCGTCCGTTTGTATTCGGTAAAAAGGAAAATATTCTAGACTTAACTTTGATTTTTTACCTGTTCGTTCATAAAGTAAAGCCTCGGCTACTCTTTCCTCGAGAGTAGGCTTTATAGACTCTTTTGTAAGTACTTTATTTTTTTCGTAATATAAATGAGTGCTACAATAAGGACATTTTACGACTTTATGCTCTATCCCAGTTTTTATTACAGCGTCACATTGAGGGCATCTAAATTCCATTCAAGATATTTATTGTTTTTCGCCGCACTCAGGACAGAATTTTGACCCCTTTGGTATCTCCTTACCGCATTTAGTACAAAAAGCTTTTCCTTCTATTTTTGAGCCACACTCTGGGCAGAATTTTGAATTAGACGGCACGGTCTTTCCACATTTCGGGCAAGTTTCTCCGGAAGGCCCCTTTTCTCCGCCTCCAGTGTTTTTCTGCATCATACCGGGTATCATCGCCCCCATGCCAATACCTGCGCCGACACCCACCCCTGTTCCGGCTGCACCGCCTTCCTGGGATGCGGCATCTCTTAGAGCCTTGGCTGCCTGGAACTGTGTAAATTGATTTAGATCGCCAACAACGCCCATACCTGAACGTTCATCTATCATTTTCTGCACTTCCGGAGGCGGGGTTATCGACCTGATGTAGAAATCTCTCAAGTCAAGTCCATACTTGTCGAAATCCTCGTAAATTCTTGATTTGGCACCTGCGGAGAGTTCGTCATAATCCTTTGCTAAATCAAAAATAGTGGAGTAATTTTCGCCTAAAAAATCGGTCAATCTTGATATTATAACATTC
>CAZALG010000222.1:0-3632 GCA_964485935.1 uncultured bacterium
ACGCATTAAAGGCTGGTGTCCGGGGCGCCATCTCCACATCCCATCCGCTAAACTCCCAAAATATATTTCTCCATTATGCGTTGCAAACCAAGGTTCCTCTTCCAATGTAATACTATCTATATCATCATAATTCGTAGAATAAGATATCTCTGTAAAATCGGGCCAAGTATAAACTCGAACTTTTTTGTCAGCGTGATAGACAAGAACATATTTCTCCCCTCGGGTAGAGAACAATCCTATCTTAATTGCATCTGAAACACCACTCACATCTTTTTTTAAAGTGCACCCGTTTACCCTTTTTAAATCCCCATCTATATCCACTTTCATATTTGTAAGAGCAACGAAAGCTCCTGGGGGCATTTTTTCCTCAGAAAGATCTAAGTTTAATCCAGAAAACTTCTTAACTATTAAAGGATCAAGCCTAATAGTCGCCATATTCACTCATCCCATCATATTCATTCGGAGGAGATGTTTCTACTGCCTGTATTTTCATATGAGCG
Organism: uncultured bacterium; assembly: GCA_964485935.1. Taxonomy (GTDB): domain Bacteria; phylum Hydrothermota; class UBA3072; order UBA3072; family UBA3072; genus JAFGHJ01. The sequence continues at coordinate 501 of CAZALG010000222.1, forward strand.
TCTTTTCTTAAATCATTGAGATTAGTTTTAAATTCTGTATAGAACCAAGCTGCTTCCTGTTTATCAGTATCGCTTGCCACCATTTTTGACTGCAAAAGTGGAACAACTAAATCCTCAATAAGATCATCCGATAAGGCAACATCATCTCCGTCATCCGCGTAATTCGTCGGTCTCTCAATATATTTTACGCAAACATAAGAATAATTGTCGCTATGGATGATAAGAGTATTCCCCTCAATTTCTCCAAAAGCTTTAGTTTGATGACTTGATGGGCTATAAGTTGAGAAAGCTGGGATTATTCTTCTATCGGACAAAACAACGGGAACGGAATCCTGACATTCTGCCTCAGTTATTGCTTCGGAATCTACCCAAGCAGCTATGGATATAGGCCAAAAATCATTCTCTAAAGTTGTAAGATCGAAAGAATATTTATCACCTATCGCTGTCATAGATCCGGATTCAGTATGCAATAATTCCCCTAAATACATATATTCTGCTATGCCATACAATTTTCGGATTACCCTTCTAATAACGCCATTACATACCGCAATCATTTGAGGTTTACTATAATTCTCTTTTATCATAGGCTTAGGCATAGTAGCTTTTGCTATAGATACAACTTCATCTATTGTCATTTAATCTCCTCTGTTCGTCCTGTTTAACCTGCATCTCCGCTGCCGGGGGGATAGGAGGATTACTCTTACTTCGGGGTGATCCTCTTAAAATATCTAATTCAATCCGATAATCATCTTTGAATTCTTTAATTTTATGAGGATCCGGTTCAGGTTCTTTTGTTAAAGCCTTCCAGGCCATTGCCGGCAAAAGAAAAGAATCGATTATGTAGTCAGACAACTCTATTATATCAGATAAGCTATAATCGGGCATTTTTATATATTCTACATCCAAATCTACCTCATTGTCATCGTAAATTCTAATCTCATCACCAACTAAAGCTCCTAAAATAGCGGGTCTAAAATAAGCATAATCATCTCCTTTAAACTTATAAACTTCGTCTATATCAACAAAGTGGATATTCTTATTATCGACCCAACCACGAATACTTAATTCAAAGGGGGTATAAGATAATCCAGTTATATCATAGTAGTCATAATTAGTTCCAGAACTTAAAGATAAGCCACTTTCCTGTTCCATAAGTCCACGCAAGAAGATATATTTAGAAACATTAAACAAATTCGGGATAATTGTACCTTTTAAAGTCCTATTTAAAGTCAACAACAACATTTCAGGGCTATAAAACCCTGTGTCATGAGGTTCCGAAATTAAATGTCTAACTTCTTGAGTTATTTCATTAGCAGTCATTTCTCTCTTTCAGATGCTTCAAGCATATAATCATTCATTTCCTTTAGAAGTGTTTTAGCGGAAGCTCCTAATTCCGAATCAGGAAGCTTCTTAATCTTTCTCATAATTTTCCGTGCTTTAGCTATATTACCAACTGTTTCTTCCCGTGGTTTCGATAAAATTCTGGCAGAAGCGAATTCCTCATACTCGACCTCTTTTGCGCCTGCTTTTGCGTAAGCATTAAGTATCCAATCTGCATAAAAGCGCATAGTGTACTTTTTCTTCTCTTCTTCAGTTCTGTTGGGAAACTCTTTCTTGTAATAAGCCAGATCTATTACACCATGTGTATTAGCCCTCATGGAGATAGTTTTTTTCTTTTCCACATAATCCGCATATTCGGGATGAGCTGGAGTCATATATTGAGCTTTCAAAAAATCATACGGGTAAAGAGGAACGAAAATTGCCTGTCGAGCGATCGGGAAAGCAATATAAATATGTTCTTCGTAATCCGGAGGGAATGCTACGCCCTGGCAATAGAAAAGTCGAATATCATCAGCTATTTCCTTGGGAATAGTCTTAAACCAAATTTTCTGTTCTTCTCTATATTCTTCTACCGAGAAATCTTTATAATTCTCTTCAATACGATCTAAAATCTCCGAGTAATCTATTTTTTCCTTTCCGTTTTTAACTAAACATGAATTAGCAACCGCCAAAACATTTGAGAGTTTCACTACTTTTTTTTCTTCCATTTTAAAAACCTCCAGTTTTAAAAGGGGACGGGCCTCTAACCCGACCCCTTCAGTTTATCAGTTTTTCAGCCTTTAAGTCAACTTAATAAGAGATAGGGTAAAGGGATTTCTAACCTTTAAGGTTTTAGCCCCATAGATCATAAATCCTTTTTGAGTTCTACCATGCGACCTGAAATCAACTGGCCACTGAACCCACGGATAAAAAGTTTTACCCGAAACGACTGCCGGATCGACTTTAAAAGCCCATCCCGCAATTTCTTCTTCAAACATAGGATGTCTTACGAGATTGATGAAATAATCTCCAGTCCAAGATGGAATTCGATCTATCCTGAATTCTAAGAAATCCTGAGAGGTAATAGTTCTCTTCCCGTCGTACATCTTATAGATCTCTTCGAAAAGAGTTCCACCGGTGAATAGATAAATGTCCGTAGAAATTCTATGAACATTCATCTTCTCACAAGCGTCTCTCCAAGCTTCAGGGCCGAAAGCACTCAAAGCTATGGGGATAATATGGGATACCTCATCATCATTGGTATTTGCCCATTTAACCCATTCGTAGAGACCATCTCCGGACCACCATTCATCATTAGCTGCTGCTTCATGATCCTGGCCCCAGAAGAAATTTCTCTCATAATCTTTCTTGAATTCCGCCACAACCCTAGCATCCTCCCAAGGAAGATCATCAATTCGAGACTTCTGTTTGAGTCGGACTAAAGAACGTGCCACAAGAGCACTATTCAGGTACATATGATTGGTCAACTTACTCGGAGTGTGATATTCTCTAGAAGCATCCCCACCCTCTTCATGTTGTTTACCAGCCAAGAATAACCTATCTCCAACTTGATAAGTTACTTTGGTTGATCCATTCGCTTCTCGAGTTGCAGTTGTATCAGTTGAATCATCAACCGAATCAAGTCTTATTTGCTCTGTATCTCTACTAGAACCAAGTGCTTGCAAGAGATCTCCAGGGAAGAACCCAGTTGTGTCGTCAAAATTAATACCTGTTCCATCTCCGTCCGTATCAAAACTTGCAATTACCGCAGATCTTTTTTCGGCTGGTTCGTAATGCCAATCAATCTCAGTA
>CAZALG010000223.1:0-3586 GCA_964485935.1 uncultured bacterium
TGGTGAAAAATAAATAAAGGGGTTGACTTTTTCTCATAACCACAGAGACACGGAGGGCACAGAGGAAAAAATTATTTATTTTAACCACGAAACACACAAAAGACACGAAACCCAACTCCACCAATTAAATTTGTATTTTAACTACAAAAATACACGAAAATTCATGTTGTTTTTACTAAATCCTAAACCCCAAATCCTAACCCCCAATATTGATTCACATTTCAAGGTCTGACCCTATTAATAGGCTCCTCTAATACTCTAGTATAGTTATTTTTTTTCTTCCCAATAATCTTCGGCTTCTTTTTCCATTTTTTCCAATCTGTCATAGTAATCAGGAAATTCATTAAGATGCGCAAGTGCAATTTTTCCGGTAATAAGCGGGTCGTCATTACTTACATTGGTTAATTCATCTGTCTTTCCATGTTCAAGCTCAACGTCCATTCCCATTCTAAACTGTTCGACGTCAAATTTGTCCCACTTTATACCAAGCTTTTCCCCAACAGATTTAGCTTCCTCATAACTAAAAGTTTTTTTTGATGACATTTAATCCTCCTTAAATTAGAGTTTTGATAGTTACCTTTATAAATTCTAAAGAAATCTCTCCGATAAGTCAAGTATATTATTTGAACACAAATATCGAAAAAAATTTAGAAAACTGTTAAAGGTTGAGATGCGATCCCACGCCACCCGAACTCACATTTCAAGGTCTGACCCTATTTATACCATGCAATGTTGTAAAAAAACCATGGTAAGATTCAAGACCATGAGAGAATTTTTTTCGTTTGCATATTCTTCTTTTGGATGAGCATCACCAGTCTCTTTTCTTTCCCGAGCGAAAATAGCTTCCATATTTTTAAATATCTGTTCTGTAAATGTGTCTTTTGGTATTAACCCTTTACTTTGTGCTTCTGGGATTAATGTTCCAAGAGTTCCTTTTCCTGTTTTTCCGTATATTAGAATTTGTAAAAATGCTTCAATTGCAGAAACTGCATGCGTCACACAACTGCTGTAACCTGATTCTGTCTTTGATTGGAAATCCTTGAAGGCATCTTGTAGGTCGCGGTTAACTGGTTTCCATCTTTCGATTGATAGAACTTTTAATACAGGTTCGTAGATTTCTTTAACAATCTTTTCATCTTGTTTTGGAATAAAGCCCTGTCTTGTGAGAACAACATTGACTCCAAAGTGGCTAAACACATTATTCAATCGAGATGCAAAATCGTCGAAATCTTCATATCTCCATTTTCTTAGCCGTTCTTCATATTGTTCGTCTGTCTCATCTTCTTCTTGATATATTTCTTGGTCTGAACGTTCTAGGAGTATTGCATGCGAAAAACATGATATAAGTTCAAGTACTACGTGTTTGTTTTTATCTTCATCTTCATTTACTAAGATATCCTGAAAGTCTCTCATGGCATTATCTTCAGATTTTTCACGCAAGAAATTTTTTCCATAAGCACGATATTTGTGTCTCTCGTTTAACATATAAATGGCTTTGGTTATTCTCTTCGCACTATTATTTTTGGTAAAATATTTTTCAAGATAGAACCAAATTTTTTCTTTCTCTGTATACGTAAGATCATCCCAGTCTCTTAAACCTAAATCTGGGTGGAGTGTTTCTACCGCTTCTGGGTTTGAATCGCTCCAAAATTTAAATTTTTCAAACATATTTTTTTATTAAAATCATCCTTGTTTTGCCGAAATAAAAAAGGCTAATTATTTTTACCTGTTTCATCCGAGCCCAAAAGATGTTTAAATTCTCCTTTTTCATATAGTCCCACATATTTTTTTAGCCCGAAACAGTTCATAAATTCGTCCATTATACCTCTCGTAATGATAATGATATTTTTCTTCAATTCCCAAGAATTACACTCACGTTCTATTTTTATATTCTTACTTTCCGTATAATACCATGTGCTTTCATATGATCCTGTACAAATACCTTTTGTGTTAAAGAGTGCTATCATTGCAGTTAGAGGACCAAAATAACCAATTTCTTCATAAAAGCAACTTGCATATTCAAGAGTTAAAAGAATAGAACCCGTAAAATCATTGACAGCAAACCTTATTTTTCCATCTTCGTTAAAAGATCCATAATTTTTAACATTATGGATAAGTCCATTCCTATGAACTTCTAAACGATGTTTAGGCGGAAGAGATCCGTTTTTCCACACAATACCGAATTGGTTGTAGCTATGCCCAGAAGGTAAAAGACCAAAATATTTTGTATTAAACGTAACAAATTTTTCAGGATGTTCCTTTAAAAATGGTCTTTCTACCTCATCAATCCGCCTTTCTCCTAAATTTGTAGGAAAAACAAAGAAATGCCCAAAAAACATAGGTTTATCGGCCTGTTTTGATGGCATGGTTACAGCAGTGTTATAATCTACTGTTTCTTGAATATATTCCCTTACTATACTAGGAGAAGAAAAGCGTTGTCTGTACATGCTACTAATTTCTATTTCACTCATTCTTCGAGTTTGGTAGTGATGGCGAAAATAAAATCTATCATCAGCAGTACTCATATAAGGTTTATCTGGACCCTCTGGGATTCTAATCACAACGAAAAATTTACCTTTTTTATCTTTTTTATATATAGGAGGACTTATTTCGACCTTTAGTCGGAGATCAAGGTTATCATTAATAATCTGTTCAATTTGCTCAATATTAAAATCTTTCTTATTCAATCCGATTAATTTTTTGGGTATTGGTGGTTTACTATCGTCTTCTTCTATCCCGAAAATTAAGAATCCACCATTAGCGTTGGCAAACCCACAAACATGTTTCAACAAATCCTTCTTCTCAATTTTTTCTCTTTTATAATCTAGAATTTTAGATTCTGGTATTTTATCGGTCTTTAATTTTTTAATGTCTTCATATGTTATTTCGTCTAAAGGCTTATTAAACAACTCTTAACCTCCTGTCAAATCTCATAAATCCCTTTTTGGTTTTTCATATTTTGTTTTAATGAACCTTAAGTAACGTCGCTCTGATTCGATTTATAAGCTGTTTTTTAAGATCCTCCGGTTTTTCCCAAATTATATGATTGTATTGACGAGTATCGAAATGGAGGTTTCTTTTATCATCTTTTCTGCAAGTCCATATAACAGGTATGCCTAAACCCTTTGCAAAACCTGCTTCAAAGTAAACTCCTCCTCTTTGACCGGTAAAATCGGCAACAAGTAAACCGCTCTCTCTGATTCCAGCAACAATAATATCACAAATTTTTTCATTATGTTCTTTCAGATCGATCCTCAATGGCGTATATCCGGTTTCTTCTAATGCAGGCTTAAATCCTTTTTTCCAAGCGTCATCTAATGTTTTATCAAACCACATTGCTACAAAAGCTTGTCGAGATTTTATTTCTTTCTGCAGTAATTCCTCTAGTCTTTCCCAACCTCTTAAAGCCAGTCTGTATCCTTTCGTACTTTCATCAGGCTCGATGTATTCCAATTCTCTAGCTTTGTTTATAATAAATAGAAATTCGTGGTAATTTTCAGCATATAAAAGAGGGTAATCCAAACTAGCTTCCATTTCCACTCCAGCCCCCATATATTCCATTTTATTATAAATGTATTTTATAAGT
>CAZALG010000224.1:0-3570 GCA_964485935.1 uncultured bacterium
TGCCTGTACCTAATGCCGATACATTTGTGGAGTGGTTACTTTGTGAATATAATAGGGATAAGAGAACAGTGTTTGTTGCCCCATCAGTTTTCTTTCATTCCGAACAATATGAAGATGAAGGAGAAATTTTAATTGATTATCGTTATCTCAATCCCGAAATTCTGGAGGAAGGTCTTGATGTATTGCAAGATGCGCTTGATAAATATTTGGGATTACATGGAACTAATAAGGCGAAGAATGATATCGGAGAAGGGTAAAGATAACCTGATGTTTTTAACGGAAAAATAAAAGAAGGTTTTTGTGTCTTTGGAAATAAAAATAAGAAGACTGGATGAAAGTTTACCCCTTCCTGTTTATCAAACAGAGGGCAGTTCAGGGTTAGATTTGTATGCTTCTGAGGATTGTATTTTGTCTTCAGGCGGTTTTAAAACGATCCCTACGGGAGTTGTTCTTGAGATTCCTGGTGGTTATGAAGGTGAGGTTAGAGCCAGAAGTGGTCTCGCTTCAAAGTTTGGGATAGGAGTATTGAATTCACCGGGAACTATAGATTCTGATTACCGTGGAGAAATAAAAGTTATTCTTTTTAATTTTGGTAAAAAAGATTTTGAGATTAAAAAAGGGAATAGAATAGCACAATTAGTTATTACTAAAGTCGAGAAGGTTAATCTGGTAGAAACAGACGAACTTAATACGACTAAGAGAAAAAATGGAGGATTCGGCTCTACAGATTATTAATTATGAAAAAAGTCTTTATGCTATTCATGACTCAGTTTTTGCGCTTTACTCCCATTTCGTTTCGGGAGTTTTTGGCAAAAATTGTCGGAACTCTCTGGTTTTATTTTGCAGGAAGAAAAAGAGCGATTATAAAAGAAAATCTGATTACGGTTCTGGGTAAAGCTGAAAAAAAAGACGTTAAAAAAGTATTCATCAATTATATGAGAGTCTTTAGTGATATTCTTAATATACCTAATATGAGTAAATCTTATATAAAATCGATGGTCAGAATAGAGGGATTTAATCATTTTAGTGAAGAATTGAGTAAAGGTAAAGGTGTGATTCTTGTTTCCTGTCATATAGGAGGTATGGAATTAGCAGGCATTTATCTTACGAGTGTAGGGCTCCCTCTTTATTCTGTTGCGGAAACAGGAGGTCCGGGGATGGATTTCTTCGGGTTTTATAATCGTTACAGGGGGCATTCCGGAAACAAATTGTTACCGCTTGAAGACAAAAAATTGCCTTTTAGATTGATGAGAATTCTAAAAAATAATAAAATTGCTGTTTTAATTGGGGATAGGGATATACTGAATTCAGATAATACAGTTGAATTCTTTAATCGCGAAGCATCGCTCCCAAAAGGTATAGCTTTTCTGTCTAAGAAAACGGGAACGCCTGTTCTGGTGGGTGTCCTTGCCCTTGACCCAGATTCGCCGCGATATTTAGGTAAAATTTTTAAGCCCCTTTATCCTGAAGATTTTGATTCGTCTGAAGAATTATTGAAGGAAGTTATACGCCTGTTGGAAAGGAGTATAAGAATGTATCCTTTTCAATGGTTCGTTTTTCAGAGAATCTGGAAATGAGAATTCTTTTTGTTTCGGATTTTTATTATCCTCATATTGGAGGTGTTACAGAACATATATACCATCTTGCGAATGAATTCGAAAACATGGGGCATAAGGTTTCAATACTTACAGCTGATATCGAAGGGGATTTAAAACCGGATGAAAGGAGAGTTATACGTCTGGGTAATTCGATTGTCATTCCTATGAACCAGTCAAATGCGAGGATGACCGGCTGGATTAATCTATCTAAGCTTTCCCGTGTTATTAATAATTATGACGTTATTCATATACATGGTATCATTGCTCCCACTTTGCCCCTTCTTTCTCTTAAAGTTTCGAGAAAAACAAATATATTCACATTCCATCCGACTTTTGAATCTTCTGATTTGTATAAAATTTTCAAAGGATATTTGAGACACTATTTCGATAAGATTGACGGTAAGATTGCCGTTTCGGTTACCGCAAGAGATTCTATTTGTAGGTATTTTCCGGGGGGTTACCGCATAATTCCTAACGGGGTTGATAGTCAAAGGTTTAGAGCATTTGATAAAAAGAAAAATCCTTTTGAAATTTTGTTTGTTGGAAGGATAGAACCGAGGAAAGGGTTACAATTTTTAATTGATGCTCTACCTCGTATAAAACAGGAATTTCCTAGGGCATCACTGACGGTGGTTGGCGGTGGTTATAAGGAAATGAAACTGGTTATACCTTCTGAAGTAGAGAATTCGATCAGATTTTTAGGATTTGTGGCACCGTTGGATTTACCCGGAATATTTAGCAGAGCGTCGGTTTTTGTCTCCCCGGCTATTTGCGGAGAAAGTTTTGGGATTGTTTTATTAGAGGCGATGGCTACAGAGACTCCTGTAATCGCTTCAAGCATACCTGGTTATAGGTGTGTTATCGAAGACGGAAAGAATGGATTACTAGTAACCCCTGCGAATTCAAAGGAGATAGCCGATAAGGTTATAACTCTTTTGAAAGATAAGGACCTCTGTAAAAGTTTGGTTAAGGAAGGGCTTAGAACAATAGACAGGTACTCCTGGGATGTAGTTGCAAAAGATATTATGAATTTTTATTATGAAGTCGATCCTTCTCTACCATAATATATCTGAAACTTTCTCACCTTATGGTTCGATCGTCTTTCCGGATGTTTTCGCAAAACAGATAAGATTTTTAAAAAGAAAAGGTATTAAATTTCTTAAGCCAAGCGAGTTTTTCAAAGAAGATTCAGGAATTTTGGTTACTTTCGATGATGGCTTTATCGATTTATATGAGTTTGCTTTTCCTGTGCTTACCGAGGAGGAAATTCCCGCTGTTGTGTTTGTGGTTTCCGGGTATGCAGGAAAGAAAAACCAGTGGGAAGTTACGCTGGGGAAATCATTTACACATCTTTCCTGGGATAAAATAAAGGAAATGCATAAATATGGTATTACAATTGGTTCTCATTCGCATCTTCATCCCGATTATTCGCGCAGCCCGGTTGATTTGGTCAAGCAGGATATGGAAATTTCGCTTAAGACTATATCTGATAAAATAGGGGAGAGAGTTAAGTATCTTTCCTATCCATTTGGTAGAATAAGAAAAGGTGAATGGCAATTAGCAAAGGAAGCTGGTTATGAAAAGGCATTCATTTCAACTCCTCGAGAAACAAACAATCCTTATCTTCTCGGACGTTGGGGTGTATATACAATAGATACTTTTTTTAATCTCTCCGCGAAAATCGGTTTGAATAAATTCCGAGGGCTTGAAAAGCTTAAGTGCACAGGAATCAACTGGGTTTCAAACGCGACGGGAATAATAAAAGGCGTGTTTCCTGGTAAAGGAACACAAAATCTAAGCAATGAGTTTTGAACAGGTGAAGCGTGAACAACTGCAAATTAAATATTAAAAATTAAAAAACAAAATGAGAAACATAGTTGGTCTGTTGGTCGGTTAGTCCGTTGGTCTGTTTTTTTGAACTCACCAACCCACTCACCCACTAACTCACTAACAAATTTTAATATGTAATTTT
>CAZALG010000225.1:0-3499 GCA_964485935.1 uncultured bacterium
GTAATACAAAAGATATGATTCCTATGATGATTGCAAAGCTCTTTAATATATATCTATTTATTAAATTTTTATTTTTAATCGAGTATGCCCTGCTCAGGTTTGGGTAAAGCCCCGCCTGTAAGGACAATACGACAATTCGGAGAAGATTTAACGGCATAACTATTGCGCCGAAAAGTCCGGCGAGTTTATCAGCTTCACTCTCCCCAAATGTTTTTAACAAAATAGGTCCGGCTCGGAAAAGCCAGATATTCATAAGCGATATAAAAGTAGCCGCAAGAATGAACTTAATTATATCCCAATTGAGAGTTTTAATATTTTTTAAATCCGGGAAAAAATTGACTTTCAAAGAAAATCGATAAAAAATAATGACTAATAATGAAGCTATAGCTATGCTCCATCCGGCTGTCATTTCGTTTAGTTTCAAGAATTTTATAAAAAGAAAAAGAATTAAAAACATCAAGAAAGCCTGGATTGCATTACCAGTAGAAAATAATTCGAATTTCCTGTAACCTTTTAAAAGTCCGTTATAGTAACGAAAGAGCGATAAACAAACCGTTCCCAGCAGAAATTGATAAAATATCATAATGTTATTGTTGAAGTGATTTTCAAGGACCAGTTTTTTAGTGGTAAAAGATATTATAATAACTATAGAGAATAAAATCAGAAAAATCATCGAAGATGTTTGTATTACTTCTGCTTCTTTCTCTTCCTCGGTTCTTGCTCTGTAAAAAGAAATATAACGAGTGACGCATTCCATTATACCGGCTGCTACTAAAGCGGTCGCGATATTTATATAAGAAAGGAGAATATTCAACAATCCGTAATTTTCGACTCCGAGCCATCTTCCGGCGAATGCGTGAAATAGAGCGAGGAACACGCCCGCGAGACCATATCCTATTAAAGAAAGAATTGAACCTTTTCTAACTCCCTGGCTCATTTCAAAAAATATAGAATTTTAGTTATTTGATACATTTTTTGCTTAAAGATTTCTTTTTTTTCAAGCTTTCACAAGGTAAGCTTTTTATACTGTCTGTCAAGGTTTTTACGCAATCTTTTAAACACAGGATAAAACTTATGCTTAATAATTTAATGACTTCCTCAGTATTTCTTGCCCGGCTTTCTTCTAAAAAGGGTTGATTATTTATTATATTTAAACATAATTATAAGGAAAAATTCAGGGGAATCAATCTAATAAAATTATAAGAGAGGGAGGGTTTTAATGGATTTTAGTAGTTTATGGGAAAAGAAAAAAGATAAGATAATAATATTTTTATTTTTTGTCTTAGCAATTATTTATTTCGGCAGTTTTTTAACACCCCGGAAAATAATTTATGGTTCGGATTGGCTAATTTCCGGATATCCCAATCTGAAAACGAATTTTGATTACATAAAACTAAATCATAGAATTCCGATGTGGGATTTGTATAATTTCAGCGGTTATCCCGCGATGGTCGTAAAAGGAGCGGGCGGTATTCTGTATCCTTTGAATTTAATTTACTTTATTTTGCCCTACCACTTGGCGCATACTGTACTCTTTATAATTCATATTTTTCTTGCAGGGTTGGGAATGTGGTTGTTACTGCGGGAATACAAATTATCTCATCTCGCTTCTATGCTCGGGGCGGTTACCTATATGTTTGCCGGACAGCTGATTACTACGACTCATGGGGGGCACCTCGGCAGATCGATAGCGGTAATAGTCCTTCCGTTTGCTTTTTTCTTTATACATAGGGCATTAGAGAGGAAAGAGCCTCTTTATTTTATTGCGTTCGGCGGTGCTACCGGATTTATGTTACTTGCCGGGCATCCTCAGATTAGCTATTGGGGGATGATAGGTGTATTCTTTTATTTTATTTATGAAATACTTAGAAGGAGAAAAGAGATTAAATCAAAAGGAGTTATGAAATTTTCGGTTTTTTTTATCGCTGGAGCAATCTTGGCAGCGATTATTGTTTCTGTAAAGCTGCTTCCCCCCGCTTTTTCTCTGGGATATGGAGCCAGAGGAGTTACTAGGGGTTATGATTATTCGACTTCCTGGTCTATTCCAACATCTGAACTTTTCAACCTTATTGTTCCTCATTTCTCCGGTATTTTAGAGAATTACTGGGGAGAAAATTTTTTCAAACTCGATTCCAGGTATCTTGGTATACTTCCTTTAATGCTTTTTGGTCTGGCTTTTCTTTACAGGAAAAAAAGGCATATAATATTATATTTTGCGTTTTTTACCGGAATAACGTTGCTGCTCGCTCTCGGTAAAAATACTCCCTTATTTAGATTGTATTATTGGTTAGTTCCAATGGCAAATAAATTCAGAGGTCCTTCGATGTTTTTCTTCCTGACGACCTTTGGCATTGCCGTACTTTCCGGTTTTGGCGCTCAGGTGGCAATTGACCTTGCCGGGAAGAAAGATGAGGAAACCGAGAGAAAAGCTTTTATCTTTTTGGTCTCTGCTGTGGGAGTAATTCTGCTCGCGGCTATTATTGTAAGTCTTGGAGATGTGAGTATTTTACAGTCAATGAAAAGTCATTTCGGAAATGCGTGGATGGGAGTTATGGGTAGAGGAAATATACAGCAGAAAATCTTTCTTATGGAACAGAATTTTGGAAAATTTAAAAAGAGTTTATGGATTGGTTCTCTTCTTTTTATGATAAACGGGGGACTAATTATAGCAGTTATAAAACGTAAATTGGATGTAAAAGTTGTGATTCCTATTCTTGCTGTAGTTTTAATTTTTGACCAGTGGTCAGTGGATCGCAAGTATCTTTCTTCCGTTACTGCTCCGTCAAAGTATTATTCCGCCGACGATGTAACTAAATATTTAAAGAAAGATAGTGGTTCTTTCCGCGTTTTTCCTCTTAACTACGAAAATGGAAAATCCGGATATTTTCAGTACCACAAAATTCAAAATGTGTCGGGGATGGGTCCGAACCCCCCCAAAAGATATCAGGAATTCATCGGAGCCGGTGAGAGTGTGATATTTACACCCAGAAATTTTATAAAATATCCTCACTTATTATCTATGCTGAATGTTAAATACATAGTAGGACCAAGATTACCAGAAGATTTGACTCATTACGATGAGAGTGTTAATAGGGCTGTAGAAGAATTCAGGAGATTCTATTCAAATTTTAATGTTGCTTTTGCAGGAAGGGAATACCAGGTTTTGGAAAACAAAGATTTTTTGCCGAGAGCTTCTCTTATATACGATTATAAAGTAGTTGATAGCGCTCAGGATGTGTTAAATGAGATTTTATCTCCGGAATTTAGTCCGGGAGGTATTGCTGTTTTAGAGGAGGAGCCGAATATTACGCTTTCAGAGGATGAGGGAGATGTTGATGTTGTTAGGATGATTGCAAATGAAAAGGTTTTAGATGTTAAAACCAGTAAAACGGCTTTTCTTATTATTCGTGAGAATTATCATCCGGATTGGAAATGTTATATAGATGGTAAAAAAGAAAAAATATATAAAGCTACTTACATTTTCTATGGGGTTTTTGTT
>CAZALG010000226.1:0-3491 GCA_964485935.1 uncultured bacterium
AAAGAGAAACGCGAAAAACCAGCTACAGCCCCGCCCGCTACCATAACAATACACATATTATATCGTAATAGATTAAAAGCTTCTCCTATAGAATGCGCTCCCGAAGAACAGGCTGTAGAAATTGTCAGATTCGGTCCTTTTAATCCTAATTCGACTGAAATATGAGAGTTTATGGCATTGGGCATCACTTTAACAACACCCAGAGGATTAGCTTTTTTAAGTCCGGATTCATTCATATCCATCATTTGCTCTTCATGAAAAAGAACGCCCCCGAGTCCCGAGCCAACACAAACTCCAATCTTTTCTGGATTAATTTTGACAAGTTCAAGCGCGGAATCATCGAGCGCCATCTTTGAGGACGATACCCCCAGGCGAGCAAAACGATCCAGGATTCTTATTTTTGATTTATCGATATATAAAGACGGATCAAAGTTTTTAACTTCTCCGGCTATTTTAGTTTCCAACTGCGATGTATCGATTTTCTTGATACGAGTTATCCCCGACACGCCCTTGACATTGGACTCCCAAAACTCATCCTTTCCGACACCTATAGGAGAAACTATTCCTATACCTGTTATTACGACTCTCCTCATAAAAATCCCCTTTGCCACCTATTAATATAATATTTAACAATTATTTCACAAGCATATTTAGTTGACATTTTCCCTCCTATTTACAAAGAACTTTGTTATATAAAGTAATATAATCTTTTTTTTAAATTTGTCAAGGGGCTTTTTTGAAAAAATTGCTGATTGAGAAAGAAGTAAAGAGCTAACCTTACCTTTACACTTGACATAATATCAGGCTTATATTATTTTAATTCTAATATGCATAAAAAACTTTTGCTTCATATATGTTGTGCTCCCGATGAGGCGTGGGTGGTCTCCGAGCTCAAAGATAAATATGAGCTTCACTCTTTTTTCTGTAATCCGAATATCTACCCTCCCAAAGAATATGAAAATAGGCTCGCTGAAGCTAAGCTCGTCGCAGTAAAGTGCGGCATTCCATTTTCTGCTGATGATTATAACCCAGATGATTGGGAAAATGCTATTAAAGGATATGAGGATACTCCCGAAGGGGGAGACCGCTGCTTCCAATGTTTCCTGTTACGCCTGCGAAGGAGCGCGGAGTTTTGCAGCTCTATCGGTTTTGAATCTTTTACTACTGTAATGAGTATAAGCCCTCATAAAAAATTTGATATGTTGAACAGAGCTGGAGAAATCGCCGCGGAAGAATTTGGGGTTGTCTATGAGAAGTTCAATTTTAAAAAAAATAATGGATTTCTAAACAGTGTTAAGCTTTCAAAGGAACTTGGGCTTACCCGTCAGGATTACTGCGGCTGCAACCTGAGCTTGAAAGAACGTAATGAAAGAAATAAAAGAAAAAAACAGGAGTAAGTAGATGAATAAAAAATTTTTTATTATCTGTTTCGTTTGTTTTTTATCTATAATGTCTTGCAATTTAAATGATACCGGTTTGGAAGTTGAGTTTGAAGATGATTTCAATAACGGGCAAATCGATGAATCGGTGTGGCAGATAGGAACCTGGGGTGAGCATGGTGGTCAGACCGGACGAGAAAGATGTTATACGGAAGACGGCTATTTAACTCTGGTTTTTATAAATGATTCAGAAGAAGGTTATTTGAGTTCTGCCATCCAGACGCGTGAAGAGTTCTTATACGGTCGCTGGGAAGCAAGATTAAAACCTTCATCCGTCCCAGGAGTTTTAAACTCGATGTATACTATCGATTGGGATGACGGTGACGGTACGAAACAGGAAATAGATATAGAGTTTTTAACCTATACTTTTGATGACAACTCGGGAGAAGTTCACTTTGCAGTACACGCGGATGGCTTTGATAGTTTCAATACCAATCCTGATATCGAGCTGGACTTTAATCCATCGGAGGACTTTCATGTATGGGGTTTTGAGATTACACCGGAATATATTCAGTGGTTCGTAGATGATGAAGTTCTCTTAACCTACACTTATAGCGAGAATGACATCGTAATCGATTCAGAATATCAACTCAAGTTTAATTTCTGGACAAGAGAACACTGGATTAACGGTCCTCCTGAAGAAGATATAGAATGCATATACCAGATAGATTGGATAAGATTTTATCCTTATGTAGAGGATTGATAGCCTAGATTTGCCACAGAGGACACAGAAAAGCATGACACTTTTCAGTGTCTAATTGTAAATTGCAATTTGAAAATTGTAAATTGAAAATTTAAAAACAGAAATAGGACGCAGATAAACGCAGATTTAAAAAGATTTTTTTGTTCTTGTTTTAACTGCTAGCTACTCTCTACTCCCTGCTCACCAAATTTCACACAAAGCCACATAACAACCTCAAAAATTGTCTTTGTCTTAACTAAATCCCAATCCCCAAATCCAAAATCTTAGAAAACTATTTAACTTAGATTGAGAGAATATAGGAAGTTTATAATGTTATAGTAACGACCTGTAGAAATTTTCGGTTTTTTCTGCTACTGCGTTCCAGTCATATTTGCTTGCGGTCTCTATACCAATTTTTCTAATTTTTTTAGATTTTGAAGCGTTTTTTAGAATCGAGATTGCTTTATCCGCGAGTGATTCCGGATTGCCTCTCTGGAATAACATTTCTTTATCCGGTATTACTTCTCTATATCCGTCAATGTTTGAAGCTATTACCGGTGTACCGCATGCCATGGCTTCCAGAAGGACAATACCAAAAGTTTCGCCATATAAAGCGGGCGAACAATAGAGATCTGCACTGCGATAATACACCGGAACCATTTCATTTGGTATCATTCCTTTGAATATTATGGATTTTTTTAGATTCTCAGGAATACCCTCCGGCGGGACACCTTTTCCCGCGACCAAAAGTACTGAATCGAGTATCTCTTTTTTTATTAAAGGGAAAGCTTTCAACATAACCGATAAACCTTTCCTGGGATCCAATCTTCCCAAGAATAGAACAATCTTTTTATCTGAGAATTCTTTTAACTTTTCTCCTTCAGGGCTAAAACGCGAAGTATCCACTCCATTGGGTATAATTTTATAATTGCATTTTGGGAAATGAGGGTAAATCTCTCTTAATGCATATTTGGATACACATATTGAACCGTCTATTTTTTTGGATATAGGGGTAAATAAAAACTTTGAAAGGTTATAGTAATTAAAACCCGAGAAAGCAGTGTGGAATGTTGCGACATTTACAGTATTTGAATATAACAGAGCTAAAAAGGAAATATTGGGAGCAAAAGGTCCGTGCGTATGAATAATATCAAACGAATTATCGTTGATAAACCTTTTTACTTTGGGGAAAAGCCCGGGAGAGAAAGTCCAGTTTACCTCGCTTTTATTAGCGTAAAGGCTTCTTCTCTTTCCAAGTCTTGTTACCTCTTTTTCTTTTTCTGCTTGAGGATGACCTCCGGTTAAAACGTGCACTTCATTACCAAGATTACGGAGAGCTTTTGAAAGATGATAAAGAACTTCGCTGACTC
>CAZALG010000227.1:0-3485 GCA_964485935.1 uncultured bacterium
TATAAGAGATGAAAAAAATGTGATTGACTGGGTCAGGGCAACGTCATCTGATCCCTGGACGGCTACAAACGCGGGAGAAGTCACAGTAAAGGGATTAGATGTCAATATTACGTTTAAATCAATAGCCCGAATGTATAAAAAAATTCCAATACCCTCTATAAATCTCGGATACACTTTTTTCAAATTAGACAAAACCGAAAGCCCCCTTCAATCAAAATATCTTCTTAATCATCCGGAGCATAAATTCACATTAAGCGTAGATTATGATTTAAGCAGCAGTTTAAAACAGGTTTGGAAAGCTCGCTACGAAATCCTACCCGACAGAGAGAAGCACCTTATTCTGGACACAAGTGTTTCCCTCGAAATCAAAAACTCCGAATTCTTTATAGATGTTACAAATCTTTTAAATACCGAGTATAACGAGGCAGAATGGATCCCTATGCCCGGCAGATGGGCAAAAGCAGGCATCCGGCTCGAAATTTAAAGAATCTAACCACAGAGGACACAGAGAGAAGAAAAAACACAGAGAGCACAAAGCTTTCAAAAATGTAAAAATCAAATATCAAAGTGAAAAATTACAAATCAAAATTCAAAAATAAAAAAACCATACAACGTTAAAGGGGAAAAGGGTAATTTTACATTTTTATCTGTCATTTTGCTTTTTACTTTTTAATATTTTATTTATTTTAGATAGAATCACACGAATAGCACAAATAAAATTGCACTGCAACAATACCAGGTACCGTCCTTCTTTTCAACTCAATTTATAATATTCTTCAATTTCTTCAAAATTCGGGACTTTAATAGATGCTTTTTGGATATATTTTAAACCATGCATTAGCTTCATTATTGTAACCGTCATATAATTCTATTATTATTGGTTCGTTTATAAAAATCTCATGATGTTTTTTTGATTTCCAACTATAATAAGCTTTAGTCTGTTCATTATAAGCAAAGAAAGTTACCTCGGCAGCCGTTGCTAAATACGGAACTGGTTTTAATATTATATGTTTTTGAAAAGGGCCAAAATATATAGTTTCTTCCTCTCCATAACAATAGCCTACTTCTATATAAAAATCGCATGAATATAATATCGTATCTTCTTTTTCCGGAATTATTGTAAGATCCATATCTGTTTCTTTATATCGGTTGTGTTTGACTGCCGGGTTAAGTTTTTTTATTCCGGGGACTGTTGGACGATACTTCCAATTGAACTCGTTTGATTTTTCTTCTTTAGTTCCTTTTATATTAACTGCTAAGTATAATATTATGGCGCTTAAAGTAAGTAAAGATAATAAAATCAAAATAGGTTTTATTATATAATGGTGCGAGACCCTTTTTTTTGACTTCTTTTTATCCATTTTTTTCAAATCTCCTGTTAAATATCATATTTACTGCGGGGGTAAACTAATAGAAATTTTAATCCCTGTCAAGAGCAAATAAAATCAAAATGTCATAATGCCAGGCACCGTTCCTCTTATTCTTTACAGTGTTGAGAATTTTTGGTACCATATTTTATTATTATCTTTATCGATTATTATTGCATAACCGTACGATAGTTCTTCTTTTATTGAAAATAATTTATTTTCAGAATTTAAAATATTTTCTAATTCTTTGTCACCATAATATTTACCTTTGCCAAAAACTTCTAAATTATAGCCAAAATTTAATCTTAATCCATATTTAATTGGTATTATTCCACTATTCCATTCTTTAGAAAAGGGAGCTTTAGATGAAAGTAATTTATTTATATAGTCTTCATCACATTCAAAAACAATATATTGTTTTATAATATGATCATTAGTGGTTAATTCATTTGCCCGTATTATCTTTACGTTTTTTGGAAATATTAATGAAGTTTCATCTTGAAAAATCTTAATATATTTTTCATTTGTTTTGCATGAAATTGTCAGACAAAATATTATAAACAGATATATATTTATTCTTTTCATATAATTACTAACAAAAATTGCACCTGAATTGTCTATATCTGCAGTTAACATCGTATATACTCCATACCTTGTCTTTTAAAAGATAAAATATTATATAAACCTGTCAAGCTGCAATTTGCGTATCCTGTTTCCTATATTAAAATCATTTGTATAATTCGTGCGATTTATTGTTCCTTCTGGTACGGGTCGGGTTTTGACGAACATAATAATTTTGGGTTGTGTGTGGCTTTGTGCCTTAGTGGCATTTATTCAAAATTTCTTCTTGACTTTAAATCCATCTTTTGTATTCTTAAAACAATGAAAATTATCGAATGTATTCCTAATGTTTCCGAAGGAAAAGATACAAAAAAAATCAATACCATAGCAGAAGAAGCAAAGAAAACTCCCGGAGCTTACCTTCTGGATGTATACGCAGGAGCCTCAACAAATAGAACGGTGCTTACTTTAGCCGGAAACCCAGAAGCAATTAAAAAAGCGATCTATAAAATATTCAAAAAAGCCTCGGAATTGATAGATATGAGAAATCATAAAGGAGTCCACCCCAGGATCGGAGCAGTTGATGTTTGTCCTTTTATTCCCGTTCGGGATATAACAATGAAGGAATGTATAGATATTACAAAAAATGTAGGAGAAAAAGTAGCCGAAGAATTGAGTATTCCAATCTACCTCTACGCTGAATCGGCAACTGACGAAAAAAGAAAGGATTTATCCAATATACGAAAAGGAGGGTATGAAAAACTTAGGGAAAAAATAAAAAACCCAGAGTGGAAACCGGATTTCGGAGAGGCAAAATTCAACGAAAAATCGGGAGCAAGCGTAATAGGCGCACGAGATTTTCTTATAGCCTTTAATATAAATCTTGATACAAAAGACAAAAATATTGCAAATATGATAGCAAAAAAAGTACGGGGATCGGGTACAATAAAAACTGACGAAACTGGCAGGAATGTTAGAATACCGGGTGCCTTAAAAGGAATAAAAGCGATTGGGTGGTATATAGAAGAATTAGACTGTGCGCAGGTTTCCTCAAACCTGACCGATTTCCGAATGACACCTCTATACCGGCTTTTTGAAGAGGTTAAAAAAGAAGCAAGAAAACTGGGTACTGAAGTTACAGGTAGTGAATTGGTCGGTTTAATACCAGAGGAAGCTTTGCTCGAAACTGGTAAGTTTTACATCGCGAATAAACCTTTAAGTAGGGAAAGTTCTAAGAACGGAATAATCGATGCCGCAATTTCTAACCTTGGACTTTCCGACACAAATGAATTTAAACCAGAGGAAAGAATTTTGGAGTACAAAATAAAAAAGGAGATATTATGAATATTTTGATTTCTGATTTTTTAGAAAGGCTTTCTTCAGATTCACCTACACCGGGCGGCGGTTCTGTGGCGGCGCTCACCGGTGCACTTTCCTGTTCTCTTACTTGTATGGTCGGAAACTTAACTTATGGTA
Organism: uncultured bacterium; assembly: GCA_964485935.1. Lineage (GTDB taxonomy): Bacteria > Hydrothermota > UBA3072 > UBA3072 > UBA3072 > JAFGHJ01. The sequence continues at coordinate 3,405 of CAZALG010000227.1, forward strand.
AGAAAAAGTACGAGGAACATTGGGAAGAATCTAGGAAAATTATCGAGGAAGCAAAAAAATTAAACGACGACTTTCTATCTC
>CAZALG010000228.1:0-3481 GCA_964485935.1 uncultured bacterium
AAAAAGTTAATTTTCTTAGCCCCAGAAATCAAAATGAAATAATAAAGATAATTAAGAAATCGGATATTTTTCTGGCTCCAAGTGTAACAGCCGGAAATGGAGACCAGGAAGGAACTCCTGTAGTATTAATGGAAGCAATGGCAAGTGGGTTACCTGTTGTATCCACCTTCCACGGTGGAATACCTGAGCTGGTTCAGGATGGAGTTTCAGGTTTTTTAGTTGATGAAAGAAATTCCGAAGCGCTGGCTGATAAAATAGAGATTTTAACACACAATCCGAACCTCGGGAGAGATTTTGGCGAAAATGGAAGGAAAGATATTTTCGAGAAATTCAACTCAAATAAACTAAACGATAGTTTGGTAAATATTTATCAAGGTTTACTGAGGGAAAGTAAAAAACAATGAAAGCTTCAGCTATAGTTGTTACATACAATAGAGCTTCTATTCTAACTCACTGTATAGAAAAATTGCTTGCTCAATCGGCAGATGACTACGAAGTTATAGTAATCGATGATGGATCGACCGATTCAACCCGGGATTTGACGAAAAAAATAAAAGATAAGCGTTTTCGCTATTTTAAAAATAAAGAAAAAAAAGGACAGCCACAGGCAAGAAATAAAGGGATAAAGCACTCAAAAGGTGATATAATAATATTTGTCGATTCTGATGTTCTGGTTGATGAAAACTTTATTCGCGATCATATAAAACTGCATAAAAGAAGAGACGGACTGATTGTTCAGGGTATGGTGAGACACATACGAAAGATAGAAGACTACGCTAAAGTGAATTGGAAAATCGATGGATTCTGCCTTGCCGGGCTTATTACTCAAAATGTCTCGGTAAAGAAAAAATATCTTGCCGAAGCAGGGGGATTTGACGAATCTTTCGGAGATACAATGGGTTACATGGACGTAGAAATAGGAAGAAGATTAAAAACCAACTACGCATTAAAAACCATCTACGCTTTTAGAAGCTGCCTTGCCTGGCATCTTGATGGTTATGAAACAGAAGATAAAATTAAGTCGATTATAAAAAAATCCTACGAGAGAGGAAAAAACGCGGTAAGGTTTTCTCAGAAATTAGGGAAAAGCGTAGCTGCTCGGCATGTAAAGAAAAGTTATGCCGATTTCATCACGAAACTTTTCGGAACGGAACAGTGGGTAGAAAAAAAGGGACTAAAGTATCTCATGAGTCACAAAAACGGCTTCTCCTATCCTTTCCTAAAATGGATTATAAAATATCATTATAGAGATAAAGGCATAAGAGAGGCTCTTATGGAAAAACGTTCAATAACAGAAGTTAAATGATAGCGAACTATAAGATGCTACTGCGGGGGTTGACAAGAATTTAATGATAATTAAATTTGTGGGTCCCCATAACAAAATATATTAAATGGAAGGAGGTAAAATGAGTATAGATTTACAGAATCTTAATGCTGAAGCAAAGGACAAAAGCGCTATAATAGAAAACCTCTTTGCGGAAATCGGTAAATCCATTATAGGGCAAAGAGAAATCATTGAAAAAACTATAATAGGTCTTCTAACCAGAGGGCATATACTCATCGAGGGAGTCCCGGGGTTGGCTAAAACTTACATAATAAAAACACTGGCAGCAACTGTAAACGCAACTTTCAAGAGAATCCAATTCACACCCGACCTTCTCCCGGCGGATATCACAGGTACACAGATATACAATCAGAAAACAGGAGATTTTACACCAAAGAAGGGACCTCTCTTTGCAAATTTTATACTTTCCGATGAGATAAACAGAGCTCCTCCAAAAGTTCAAAGCGCTTTACTCGAAGCGATGCAGGAAAGACAGGTAACCATAGGGGATGAAACTTACCCCCTGCCTGAACCGTTTATGGTCCTTGCCACTCAGAACCCAATAGAACAGGAAGGAACATATCCTCTTCCCGAAGCACAGGTCGATAGATTTAAACAGAAACTCGTAATAACTTATCCCAATAAAGAAGAGGAAAAAAGAATAATGAAACAACAAACAGCTGAAAAACTTCCTGTAACCAAACCTGTAGTAGACATAAAGAAACTTAATTCACTCAGAGACTTCATTTATAAAATTCACGCCGACGAAAAAATACGGGATTATATAATCGACATAGTATTCGCAACCAGGAAACCTTCCGACTATGGAATTGAAAACCTTGATGTTTATATTAGATACGGCGCATCCCCAAGAGCTTCCATATACCTCTTCGAATCCGCAAGAGCGCACGCTTTCTTGCAGAGACGTGGCTTTGTCATCCCTGAAGATGTAAAGGCTATGGTATATGACATTCTACGGCATAGAATAATACTATCTTATGAAGCGGAAGCAGAAGGGGTAAAAGAAGAAGATATAATAAGAGATATTTTAGAAGCAATTGAAATACCATAACGCAGCAAAGCTGCTAAAATGTAAAAATTAAATATCAAAATGGAAAATGACAGATCAAAGTTTAAAAATGTAGAAAAAAAAGAAACAACAAATACCACTAACAACACAAAGCCTTTTTCATTTCTTACTTTTTGGGGGTTGGGATAATTTTGAATTTCTATTTGTCATTTTGCTTTTTAAATTTTGATTTTTTATATGCTAAAGAAAAAAAGCTAAAACGAAATATGTTTTTACGAAACAAACAAATAATTGCCCGGTAATAAGAGCATATGGAAGAACGCATTAGAGATATACTAAGAGAAGTAAGACAAATAGAGATAGAGTCTAAAAAAGTTGTTAACACTCTTTTCGGAGGAGAATACAAAAGCTCCTTTAAAGGTAAAGGAATGGAGTTTCATGAAGTGCGTGACTACTTCATCGGTGATGATATAAGAAATATTGACTGGAATGTGACTGCAAGAATGAATCATCCTTTCGTCAAACGTTTCGTAGAGGAAAGAGAGTTGACGATATTTATAATAGCTGACTGCAGCGGTTCAGGAGATTTCGGGACAAAAAAAGAAAAGAAAAAAGATCTGATAGCCAGAATAGCGGCTCTCTTTGCGTTCTCGGCCGAAAAAAACAACGACAAAGCAGGACTTTTAATGTTTTCGGATAAGGTAGAACATTACTTACCTCCCGCTAAAGGAAGAAGGCACACTCTTCATATAATTCGGGACATTTTGCTATTCGAAGGAGAAAGCAAAAAAACCGATCCGGTTCCAGCTATGGAATTCTCTCAAGGGGTACTTCGTCATGGATCCATAGTTCTTTTTATTTCCGACTTTTTAGGAGAAAACTTCAATGTTGATCACATAAAGATGCCTCTTTCTCTTATGGCAAAGAAATTTGATCTTATCCCCATTTTAGTTCGCGACCCTCTTGAATGTGAGTTTGGAATAAAAGGAAAAATAACCTTTCTAGACGCGGAAACCGAAAAAATAAAAATGTTCGACGGGAAAGAACTGTCGGAGAAACTCAAAGAAATTCGAAAATCTAGAGACGAAGAATTGAACCGATTGTTTAATATCAATGGACTCGACAGA
>CAZALG010000229.1:0-3478 GCA_964485935.1 uncultured bacterium
AGGGGGTTGACATAGTAATTCTAAAATATGGACGCAGATAAACGCAGATTTTCGGGATTTTTTGTTATCTATTTGCTGTCAGCCGTTAGCAGTGAGCTGAGAGCAGAGTTTGGTCACAGAGAACACAGAGATTTTCTGTTGTTTTGAAACGAAATATTTTCAACCCTTAAGGGTTTATATATCCCTTTTTTATATATTCTTTTATTTTTTCCAACAACTCTTTAGCTTCGGGTTCTTTCAGATTAAAGCCAAAGTATTTTGTTTGTTTACCGTAATCGAAACATAAAAGATTGTGAATATGCCCCCGTTCTCCGAAACCTGCAAAATAAAACATTTTAAAAAACAGATATGGATTTTTGGGTTTTCTAAACGAGAAAGAAGTTACCTCTAGATTTTTGATTTCATAAATTTTGTACTTTCTTGGTAAGCCAATCCCAAATACTTCTATTTTATAATAAAATTCATCTCCTACGAATCGTATTCTTTCTTTCCCTATTAAAGATAAGAAATAAATATAAATACAAATTAATGCTATTAATATAAAGAATACCTCAGGGATAAAAAAGTAAGTTTGGCCATAGGCAAGGAAACTTAACTTAAAGGATAAATACGGCATAAGAACAGCAAAAACAGTAATTAAAAATATCATTTCTAAATGGGAATCAATCCTTTGACCAATTGTTTTAGTTCTTATTTGTATTTCTTCAACACCATTATTTATTTTATATTTAACTCTTTCCATAATTTTATCTTTATAAATAGTACTTAATAAATAAGTGTTTTATTCAAATATGTCAAGGGAACTCTTGTTTTTGTTTTTTAACTCGAAACACGTAACTCTAAACCCGAAACACTGGTTCGCATGTAGAACCTGTAGCTAATGTGGTTTAATTATTTTTTCTTTTTTTAATTTGACTGTCGACTGGAGACCAACGACGGAAGACTAAATTTTATCAAATGTCGAGATTTGACCCCAATTGCACCCATTTAATTTGCCCAATAAGACATCCCAAAACTCTTGACTGTTGAGTGCTTTCGGTATACTATGCATATTATAGAAAAAATAAACTATCTATGCGAAAGAGATTTAAACTTTAGAAGCGGGATTGTCTGATGTCTATATTTAACTGCAAAAGTATAATAAAAGGAGTGAAAAAATGAGTAATATTACCAAAACCATTTTACTATCACTTGTGTTTTTAACCTCCCTTACAGCTTTTCAAGCAAAAGGAAATTATCTTAAAAAGGACGACGGAGTTGTGGTGAATACCGACTCTATGAATATCTGGCTTCATGTTCTGGGAGAAAATATTATCAGAGTTGAATGCAGACTAATCCAAGAAACCCAAAAACGTCAAAGCCTGGTTGTCGTGAATTCACTGCCGGAACAGGTACGCTGGTCGCTCAGGGAAGAATCGGGTGCTGTTGTTCTTACCACAGCTTCCCTTCAGGCGAAAGTCGATTTGTCTTCAGGGAAAATACAATTCCTCGATACTTCAGGAAACATCCTTCTTCAGGAGAACGGAAGAGAAATAAATCAGGTAACTGTTATTGGCGAAAGGACAAACAGCATCAGGCAGAAATTTATGCTTTCACGGAACGAAGCAATATACGGTTTGGGGCAGCATCAGGAGGGCAATATGAACTTCAGGGGTAAAACCGTCGAACTCTACCAATTCAATTGGAAAGTATCTGTTCCGATGCTTGTATCATCGAAAGGGTATGGAATTCTCTGGGATAATTATTCACTGTCCAAATTCACGGATAATTCACAAGGTATGGAGTTATGGTCGGAAGTTGCCGACGGAATCGACTATTATTTTATAGCTGGGCAGAATACGGATGGAGTCATATCGGGTTACCGGAAGCTTACCGGTCGGGCTCCGTTGTATCCGAAATGGGCGTATGGTTTTTTCCAGTCAAAGGAACGATATCAATTTCAGGATGAGGTGCTCGGAGTGGTCGATGAATTCCGGCGGCGGCAAATCCCGTTGGATGTTATAGTCCAGGACTGGTACTACTGGGAACCGCAGAAATGGGGCTCGCATTACATGAATCGGGAACGCTATCCTGACCCGGTCAAAATGACCGGCGAAGTTCATAATAAAAACGCGAAGATTATCATTTCGGTATGGGCAAAATTTGATTCGACGAGTTCGAATTATTCCCAAATGGAGCAGAAAGGATTTTTATGGAAACCCCCTTCCTGGGAAACCAGTAGATATTACGATGCATACGACCCGGAAGCCAGGTCACTGTACTGGCGGCAGATTAAAGATTCATTATACGCAAAAGGATTCGATGGCTGGTGGTTAGATGCGACCGAACCTGAAATGGGTGATTTGAGAGACGATGAAACCAAGAAGTCAATTAATAACTACCTGGGTACCGGGGCCCGCTATTTGAATACATACTCCCTGATGACAACACAGGCTGTTTACGAAGGACAGCGACAGGTTACGTCAGACAAGCGTGTCTATATTCTGACCCGTTCGGCATTCCCCGGTCAACAGCGTTACGCGGCAACAACCTGGTCCGGCGATATTATCGCCGGCTGGGACGTTTTTCACAAACAAATACCTGCCGGTCTTAATTTTTGCTTTACCGGGATACCTTATTGGACAACTGATATCGGTGGTTTTACGGTTCCAGTCGCGAATGGTTATAAGAATGATATGTATAAAGAATTATTCACTCGTTGGTACCAGTACGGTGCGTTTTGTCCGATTTTCCGGGTTCACGGCAGCAGTACTCCGCGGGAGATGTGGCGATTCGGAGAAAAAGGTTCCTGGGCATACGATGCCCAGTTAAAATTCGATAACCTGCGTTACAGGCTGATGCCCTATATTTATTCACTTGGATGGAAAGTGACCAACGACCATTACACGATTATGCGGGGATTGGTCTTTGATTTTGCCCGGGACACCAATGTATATAATATTGACGATCAGTTTATGTTCGGTCCGTCTATACTCGTTAATCCGGTAACGGAGGCGATGTATTATCCCTGGGTCGAAGCCGATTCAGGAAAGATTGTCACTTCGGAAAATCTGCTTGACGTCGATGGTAAACCAGGTCTGACAGGTGAGTATTACGAGGGCATGAATTTCGATAGTCTTTTTGCCACCCAATCGGATAAAGTAATCGATTTCGACTGGGGTGAAGACCCGCCTATAAAGGGAATGGTGGTAGATGTATTTTCGATCAGGTGGAGAGGTCAATTAATCGCTCCTGAAACCGGAGAATATACATTCAACACAATTACTGACGATGGTGTACGCCTGTTTATAGATGACCAACTGATCATTGACCAATGGCAGGACCAGGCGCCGCTGCTTGCGTTTGGCAAAATATCCCTGAAAGCCGGTAAAAAATACGACGTAAGGCTTGAATATTATGAGAATAGGATAGGGGCAGTCGTCCAGTTGCGCTGGATTATACCTTCCGAACGGAAAGTCATCGCCATTAAACTCCCCGA
>CAZALG010000230.1:0-3460 GCA_964485935.1 uncultured bacterium
TTCTTTTTCTTCTTTTTGAATTGAAAGTTTTATCCCCTCTAAATCAAATTCCAAAGAACAAATCCCTCATTAAAATTCGAGGTCTGACTATGTTAACATGACTCCGTTAACACACAAGGTTACGGAACAAAGAACATCGAACACAAAAGAAAACTAATGCGACCCACAAAAATTCAAGATTCAAGCATAGTCTTTGCGATCAAATTTGGAACCAACGTTATACCAATTATTTTAGAAGAACACATTTATTTATTTGAGTATAATCACCAGCCTTGAAATGAATGAAATATGTTCCCGATGGAAACTTTGATGCATCCCAGGTGATATTATATTTACCGGCATCTTTGTTACCAGAATATAATACTTCTACAATTTCTCCAATAACATTAAATATCGAAATATTAATTTTCGAGTTTTTTGGAAGAGAATAGGTGAACTGTGTTGTTGTATTAAACGGATTTGGATAATTCTGTTCTAATGAATAATCTTCAGGTATTTCATTTAGATTTAATACACCTGATGAATCACAAGGATTTTGTGCTGCTCCACCCATTCCTGACGGAGCTGTTTCAGAACTTGTAATAGCGATTTTATCCATTTTGGCGCCGTCTTCACGATAGCCTATGGTCAGGGTGTGATCTCCTACCGTAAGCTCATACTCATCAAATAAAATCCATTCCCATCCACTGGTTACCAAACCATTATGCATGGTAAAACTTCCGTTGTCTACCTTAAACCAGAAAGAATCATCATCAGGGGTTGGACAATTTAAGCGGCCATATATAGAAAGAGTACCTCCTGTATCCAGAGAAAAGGGGATTGCTATTTGATTCTCACTGCCTGTTGGCGCATTGTCCAGACTTTGAATACCGGGTTTAACCGTTACGTAATAACCGTTAGAAGCCTGGGCACCACTCAGGATATTCCAATTTTCGCCCACTTCACCACATTCAGCTTCCAGCCAAACTGCCGAACCAGAACTAACCGTAACATGAACCATCGTTGATTCCGGTGCACCGATTGGCCCCTGATAACTTACGGTGATATCCACTTCGCCTTCACTCACTCCGGTAATAAGTCCGTCTAAAACAGTTGCAATTCCGGGGCTGGGATTATAATAAGTAGCTGTGTCGGTCACATCTTCAAGGTGACCATCGCCAAATTCTGCTGTAATCGTCATTGCTTTTGAATCTCCGACAAATACTTCGACATCACTTGTATCAGGATAAATCCGGGATAATATAAGCTCACTTTCCAGGTCTTTAACAAGAATTTTTACACTATCCGTACTATCATTATAACTGGCGGTTACCGTAACACTGTCATAGTTAAGGCCTGTAATAATGCTGTCTGTTATAGAAATTACACTTCCCTTATCGAAAGAAAAAGAAGTTGCCAAAGTAACATCTTCACTGGTTCCATCTGTATAAATCGCATCTACTGTAATATTTGTAGTGTTTTGCCCGGCAACGGTATCAATTTTATAATTCTCAACATAAGCGTTAATTGCCAGAAGATCGTGCGCACCTGTTTTTTCAATAAAATGCCAGTGATCAAAGTTAAAAAGGTTTTCACTACCTTCACCTCTGAAAACAAAATATACATCGTGCACACCGCTTGAATCTTCAACAGCTATTGTTTCAGTTTTCCATCCATCCGAACCGCCTGTATATGAAATCGGTACGGTTCCTATTAGAGTTCCGGTTTCATCATCCAACCGAATTTCAATTGTTTCGCCCGTCGAAGATCCGATTTTAATATCACTCGCTACACTGGCAGTAAAAGCAGCTGGTCCGGTCGACCCAAAGTCGACACCACGAACCTTTACCCATTCACTATCAGCAATATTAGTAACATTCATGCCTCCAACACTGCACACTTCGGTTTCAATCCCGTCCTGATCATTCATTGTCTCGGCTTCAACACGTACGTAAGGATCCACATACCCAATTTGTACTACTCCATCTACCGTGTTCACCATAGTTTCGATTGTACTGTCCGCGTTATGGGAAAACTGATCAAGGCAAAGGTTGCGCTTATAGGTCGTAGGAATGCCCTCCTGTTGGGCTACAATACGGTTATGATAAGCCTCATACCATTCACCATTGAATTCAAAAGTTGCGTGATGGTTATTATTGCTATTATTGGGGGGTTGTGGAGATAGGACACCGCCATAGGTAAAGCCTGTTGTGGGATTGTCGCTTGTCATATAATCGATACGCATTCCGTTAGCTGGGTTAGTAGAATAAGAAAAGTAGTAGACCCCGTTGTGCTTGTGCATCCAGGCTGCCTCAAAAAAATAAGGGACGTTAAATCTCTCCGCGGAATCAGCCAAGCTGCTCATATCTTCGTTTAGCTTAATAACCCGCAAATTATCTTCGCCATTACCACCAAAATACATGTATGCTTGCTCATCGTCGTCGATAAAAGTCATGGGATCAAACACCCATATATTATCAGCCGGTAAAACGCCCGGAGTGTTGATATCAACCAAACTTCCGCCTATAGAATCGGCAAAAGGGCCAGTAGGACTATCGGAAACAGCAACACCAATGCCGCTGCCACCGTCACCAAAGTACAGGTAAAACATACTATCGCGCTGAGCCGGAGACGGAGCCCAGCTTTTCTCCGCCCATGATGCTCCCTCCGGCACCTGGAAAACAATACCGTGGTCGGTCCAGTTTTTCAGATCACTGCTCGAAACACAAACAATTGAGTGCATATTATATTTATTATCTTCTACGTTATCATCATCATTTGAACAGTAAAGATAAACCCTACCATTGTACACCAATGCGCCGGGATCCGCCAGATGCCTATAAGATACTATAGGGTAATCAGCGAATGCATGATTGGTTAATACTATTAATATTAAGTAAACGAGTAATTTAATTTTTGTTTTCATCTTCTTTGCCACCTTTCTTTTCATCAAATGAAGAATTGTTTATATTCTTTATCATTTTAATAACTAATGTTTGGTTCAAGTAATTTCTGTTAGTATGGTATAACATAGTTTATATGTACTAATCTTAATCGTATAAACTCCATTGTTAAGCCGTATAAACTGATTTTAACGTCTCTGGGTAACTTCATATACATCAACGTATTGTTTATATATTCCCTTAACTCCAATATTAGAATTATAAGGAGATTCCAATCTTTGTCAATACAAGAATTATGGCATACTTTAAATTTTCTTTACTAAGCCTCATTTTTAATTCAGTTTAATCAAACATCTCTGGGCGACTTTTTCTTTTGATTTTATTCTAACACCAGGCACACCCCATTGAAAAGTAAACTTTCTAACGGGGCACACAAAGGGCGTTGCGGAAGACCCGAAGGGGCTGGAGCCGACCGACTGTGGACTCTTAGGATGGAGTAAGGATTGATTTTTATGCGGTTTGATTTTCCGCCCACCTTCGAACATAGTTCGCGATAGACAGCCATTCTTTACGATTTT
>CAZALG010000231.1:0-3451 GCA_964485935.1 uncultured bacterium
AAACTGTGACCCCACACATGATAGAAGCATTCAAAAGTAGAGTTAAAGAACAGCTGAAGAAGGATTCTACAAAGACGATTGAGTATATGGCTAATTATCCCTATGTTGATAATTTGACAGAAGAAAAGATGAAAGAAATGATGAAAGAATTTCAAAAGAGCGTTAAAGAATACTTGAGAGAAGATTCAAAAGGGGAAAGAAAAAGTATAGGATTTTCGGAAAAAGAATGGAATGACGCTCTAAATGAAATAAAAAGAGGTCTCAAAATAAGGTTCGCTTATAATAAAAAAGGAATCAAGGGTAGGTATGAGGCTTCAATTTCAGATGACGAACATGTCCAGACTGCTTTAGGTATAATTGAAGGAGCCAATATTCCCAAGGATGTTTTTTCAAACGGGAAAAGGTGAACTGTATTGGTAAAACTTTTTATTTAGAAACGCTTGGCTGTCCACGAAACGAAGCTGATAGTGAAGCTATTATAAATATACTAACAGCTTCAGGTTTTAAATTTGTAAAGTCTCCGGAAAAAGTAGATATAATAATTGTTAACGGTTGTGCTTTTGTCAGTGATGCAGTAGAGGAATCTATAGGTTGCATATTGTCCTTAAGGAATAAAAACAAAAAAGCATTTTTGGTTGTTGTTGGCTGTTTTGCGCAAAGATACGGGCGAACTTTAATAAAGACATTTAATGAAGTTGATTTATTTTTAGGTACAGGTTCCTATGAGAAAATTCCTGAACTGATTGCTGCCGGAGAAAATGAAATAGATTGTAATTTTGGTTTTTTGGGTAAAAATTTATACAATGAACCACATGTTACACCAGAACATTACCGGTACATAAAAATCCAGGAAGGATGCAATTATAAATGTGCTTTTTGTGTAATTCCGAATTTAAAAGGCTTTTCACATTCGAAAGAACTTCAGAGTATAAAGGAAGAAGTTTCCAATCTACCAAAAAGTGTTAAAGAAATTATTCTAATCGGGCAAAATACAACTTCCTGGGGTAAAGATTTGTCTTGTAATGGAGATATTTCCGACGTTGTTAAGAGAATTGTTCCTCTTTTTCACGGCTGGATAAGATTCCTTTATTTTCACCCGCTCTCCGTTTCGAAAAACTTATTAAAAACAATGAAGAGTTTCCCGAATGTTTTAAATTATCTTGATATTCCATTTCAGCATGTATCCGGATCCGTACTTAGAGATATGAATCGCGGATATAGCAGAAAGGAAATAGAAAATCTTCTGGAGTTGATTAAATCTGTAGGCGATTTCACGCTCAGAACTACTTTCATTGTCGGTTTTCCATCCGAAACTGAGAAAGATTTCGAGGAACTTTGTTCTTTTATAGAAGACAAAGATATTGACCATATCGGCATTTTTGGCTATTCACCGGAAGAGGGTAGCGCATCTTTTTCATTGGGCAGTCTCCCAAATAAGGTAGTTAAGCGGCGCCTTGGAATAATATCATCTCTAATTGAAAAAAAAGTAATTAAAAGAAACAAAAAGCTCATCGGTAAATCAGTGAATGTACTCGTCGATGGAATGGAGGAGGGAGAATATTATGGCAGAACCGGAACATCGTCACCGGATATTGATCCGGTTGTTTGGATTTCTCCCCACGATAAAGGCCTTAATATAGGCGAAATTTACAGGTGTTTGATTACAGATACCCTGGGTTGCGATTTAGCTGGCAACGTCAACCCGCTTAAATAAAAAGTGTAACTTGATTTTGAATTATAAGCTTTTGATATACAAGGCAATAACAGATAAAATATGAAGTGGCAATTTAACTTTGAGGAGATGCCGAAAGTTGAGAATTCGGAAGTTTTGATAAAAAAATTGCTTGATAATAGGGGTATTTCTGACGTTGATTTGTTTTTAAATCCGTCTGTTAGTGGTTTGCATGATCCTTTTTTGCTAGAAGGGATTAGCGATGGTTGTAAAAAGATTTTAGATGCAATTAAAGATAGTAAAAGCATTTCTATATTCGGTGATTATGATGTAGACGGTGTAGCCTCGACTGCTTTACTTTTGATTGTTTTGCAAAAACTTGGTGGTAAAGTAGATTTTTATATACCTCATCGTCTGGAAGACGGTTACGGTTTGAATAAATCGGGAATAGATGAACTGAAAGAAAGAGGAACAGATCTTATAATTACTGTTGATTGCGGAATAAATGGGGTAGAGGAAATCGAGTATGCTCGTGAACTTGGAATAGAGGTTATGGTAACGGACCATCATTTACCCGAAAAAGAAAATCCAGTAGATGTTAAAATAAATCCTCATTTATCAAAAACTTACCCGTATAAAGAGCTTGCCGGTGTTGGAGTTGCTTTTAAGCTCTGTCAGGGTCTTGCAAATATGTCTGATCTTTCTATGAATTTTCTTTTGTGGAATCTTGACCTTGTTGCACTCGGTACGGTCGCGGATATTATGCCTCTTACAGGGGAAAATAGGGTTTTTACGGCTTTGGGTCTTAAAATAATGAATGAAAATAGAAGGCCGGGTATCGTATCTTTATTAGATAAAGCTCGTTTTAAAAAGGGAGAGATACAGTCATGGCATATTGCTTTTTTAATAGCTCCCAGGATTAATGCACTCGGAAGATTGGAGGAAGCAAGAGAAGCGGTTGAATTGTTATCTACCTACAGCAAGGCTGAAGCAAATTTAATTGCGGCAAAATTAGAAAATTGTAATATTGAAAGAAAAAAAATCCAAGAAAAGATTTACAAGGAAGCTTTGGAGTTTTTAAAGTTGCGGAGCGCAAAAGAAAAAACAGGAATTGTTCTTTCGTGTAAGGGTTGGCATGAGGGGGTAATAGGAATTGTAGCCTCAAAAATCGTTGAAGAATTTAATAGACCTACAATTCTTATAGTAGAAAAAGATGAAATTTGCAGAGGTTCAGGAAGAAGTATTCCCGGTTTTAATATTACGGATTCTTTAAATGATTTAGCCGTATTTTTGGAAGAATTCGGTGGTCACGCACAGGCTTGCGGTATTTCCATCAAAAAAGAAAATATTTCTTCGTTTGAGAAAGCCTTTAAAGAGAGAGTTATGAAAAAATTAGGCGATGAAATCAGGCAAAAGGAACTTTTGATAGATTTTCCACTTTCTCCTAATTTTGTTGACGAAGCTTTAGTAAAAAGTCTCAAGTCTTTGGGTCCTTTCGGCGTAGGTAATCCAAAACCAGTTTTTGCCGCTTTAAATGTTGAGTTAGCAGGTGTACCAAGTATCGTTGGACGAAATCATTTGAAATTTAGCGTTAAAGACGGTAATAAATGTGTCTCATGTATAGGTTTTTCTCTCGGTGATAAATTAAATTTATTAAGAGATAACGAAAAATTTAGTATCGCTTATTCACCATTTATAGACGAATGGAATGGGGCAGTTTCGTTAAAAATTCATGATATAAAGGTAGAATAAAGAAGTCAGAAGCCAGGAGTTAGAAGT
>CAZALG010000232.1:0-3447 GCA_964485935.1 uncultured bacterium
TTTTGGATAGTGGGATGGATTTTTAACTCGAAACTTTAGTTATTGATTTGTTTCAGGTTTTTTTATTTTACTCGAAACATGAAACCCGTAACCCGAAACTTTAGTTAATTTGTCAAATGTCGAGATTTGACCCCAGAAATACAGATTTAAAAGGATTTTTTGTTCTCACTACTTACTATTAAACGACTTAACCATTTTACTATAGCGATAGCTATTGAAAAGTGATTTAAAAAACAAGACCTACCCCCTTTGTTTTCACATATCGAGGTCTTGCCCTATATATACAAATATGGGTCTGGAATAAAGAGTTAATTCCGTAGCTACGGTATTGGTAATTTCACAGGTATAAATGCCTACGTCATTGAAACCTACCGAATTTATTTTATATGAAGGATTGGTAGCACCCGGTATAATACTGCCGTCTTTTTTCCATTGATATTTATTATTCTCGCCGTCCACGGAAACAGATACAGTCAAATTTGAACCTGAGGGTACTGTGTTGTTCTGAACTTCACCAACACTATCCTGAGGAGCGTATTTAAAATGCGGGTTGGGTGCAGCGTGTGTAAATTCATCAGATATAATATCTATGTTGGGTTCGATGTCCTCGAAGGTGAATTGGTTGTTTTGAATTATTAAATACTTTAATGAGGTTAATGCCGATAGATCGGGTAAATCTGTTAGATTATTGCTGTAAATATACAGTTCACCTAACTTTTCCAGATTGCCCATCTCCGGAGGTATTTCTCCGGTAAGCTGATTATTGTGAAGCCACAAAAAATTTAAACTCTCCATATTGCCAATTTCCGGTGGTATTTCTCCAGTAAGCTGATTGTTGTAAAGAAACAAATGCTTTAAATTTTCCAGCTTGCCGATTTCTGGTGGTATTGCGTTAAGCTGATTGTTGTCAAGACGCAAATGAGTTAAATTTTCCAGCTTGCCGATTTCCGGTGGTATTTTGGTAAGTTGATTGCTATGAAGAAATAAATGAGTTAAATTCTTCAGTTTACCTATCTCCGGTGGTATTTTGGTAAGCTGATTGTTTTGAATATACAAACGAGTTAAATTCTCTAACTTGCCGATCTCCGGTGGAATTGGTCCTCTTAAATTATTTCCAGTTAAACGCAATACTGTTACTCTTCCTTCGCTAACCTTAACTCCATGCCAACCTGAAATTGGTCCGTTTTTCCAATTATTGTTACGATCCCAATTATTCCCATCCGTGCTATCGTATAATGCAACAAGAGCAAGAGAATCTTGTTCGATAACTTGGGCGAAAATCGATTCTACATTAATGATAAATATTAGAACTAATGTTATAATTAGTTTTTTAAACATTTCCCCTCCTAAATTTTATATTTTGAAATCCGAATAATTTACTGAACCCTATGATATCAATGGTAGTAATTTAATTTAATTTTGTCAAGGAATAAATAGTTGGTTAGTGGGATAGCATTTTTAGGATATAGGATTTGGGGGTTAGGGGTTAGGGTAGAGAAGGCCGAAGACCGTGGTTGGTAAAATGTTAACGAAAAAAGGCGGGGAATACCCGCCTTTTTTATTCTCCTGTTTTTTTTGTTACTATTTGACTACTTTCCCATTTTACTATTTAACTGATCCGTAGGATCTCTAATTTAAGTTTTTTGCTATCTCGTATTTTTGTCTATAGTCTGCGAATCTTTTATTTATTAATTTCATTTAAACCTCCGTTTATTCAGTTAGACGCGTACTTATTGAGTATGTTTCAGGTTTGTCTTTTTTGTTTTTATTTTGACTGATGACTCGCGACTGGAGACTGTTGACTAATTGCACCTTTTCACATTTCAAGGTCTGACCCCAAATACACACACAGAAGCCGGAGTCAGAAGTCAATAAATAGTTGGTTTGTAGGATGGGTGGATAGTTGAGTAGGGTAGACCCTTAGCCCTAGTTTATGGACGCAGATGAACACAGGTTTTCAAGATTTTTAGTTGTTTTTCTTTCAAAATTCTACATTAAACATTCAAAATTATTAAGGTCTGAACCCTCTATATATAACCACTTAATTATAGCGATAGTTATTATATTAAAGAAAGATAAGAAGGAATATGATGCTTGCATCGATGGCGCAACCACTGAAGCAACTATTTCCAATGCTGTGTTTTTTGGATTTTATTTGTATTTGATCGATGTCATTTAAATCGATAAATTTTTTACTATTTATTTCGTGCCCATATCGATTTTCTTCTCCTGTATACTCTTCTATGGAAATTCCCGGTAAAAAGAAGAAGGGGAATTTAGGCTTTGCTATCAGATTAATTATTTTTTCCCTTTCAGTTTCCTTTCCGTTTTTGTCTATGATTTTTTCAAATTTTTCTAATTTTAAATTCACAATGTCATTATCGCCAATTCTGCTTAGTAGTATATTGTCATAACCAAAACCCAAGAATTTCACAGGATTTCTATATACAATTTCCGATATTACTGTTATGGTATCACCTTTTGAAGGAAGAAAACTTCCTTCAGGCATCAGTTTTTGGAGTTCAGCATATTCCTTATCATATTTTTCATCGTAGACACTATCTATCCCGGCATATTTTCCTCTAACTATAGTTCCATCCTTTAAATTAATAATTACCTGGGTTCCTAATTTGATATTTTCGGTTTTTAGTGATTGGATGATGCCGCTTTTTGACGGTCCTCTCTGTACATCTTCTAAGTCATTTATATTAATAAATCTTTTTATTATGTTGAATTCCGGCCATCCATCTTCATTTGGAATATATTCCTCAACGATAATTTCCGATAAAAGCAAAGGTGGAAACTTACCTTCGGATATTAGCTTTTGTATTTCTTCTCCTTCAATTTCTCTTCCATGTTTATCTACGATCTTTTCGATGCTTTTTAATCTTACTCTCAGCATGTAATCATAATCAATTCCGCCTAGAAGTATGTTGCCATATCCAAAACTCAAGAATTTCACAGGATTTTGATATACAAATTCCGATATTACTGTTATGGTATCACCTTTTGAAGGAAGGAAACTTCCTTCAGGTATTTGTTTTTGGAGTTTTGCGTACTCCTCATCGAAATTTTCGTTTGGAATAGTGTCGGTCCCAAGGTACTTTCCTTTTACTGTAGTCCCATCCTTCAAATTAATGATTACCTGGGTTCCTGATTCGATATTTTCGGTTTTTAGTGATTGGATGATAAAGGTTCTTTGCGGCTCTTTCTCTCCACCTGCTAAACTAGCTATACTAAATATACATGAACAATTGTTTAAGTATAATAATATACAAACACTTACCGACAAAAATATTATAGAAGAAACTTTCCTCCTCATTTTTATACCCCCCTCGATTATATAAATGATACCGAAAAAAAAAGGAAATGTCAAGGAATCTTTTAACCATAAACAAGAAATATAATGAAAAGTGTCTTTACCTCCCCCCAGGGATGGGTTACAAT
>CAZALG010000233.1:0-3443 GCA_964485935.1 uncultured bacterium
TCTGGCAAAATCAATAGTAGAGCTTAAGGGCTAAAATTATAGCTTTTTAATTCCGTCAGATATCCGGCAGATATAGAATTCTCCGTTAATACCTGTTTTATCCTTGTATTCTTTGTTAACTCTTGTTATTATCTCTGTCTGTGATTCCTTTTCTACTAACGCTATTACGCATCCGCCGAACCCGGCTCCGGTCATTCTCGCCCCGTACACGCCATATGATTTAAGAAAAGTGTCCACCATGATGTCTAATTCCTCACAGCTCACTTCATATAAATCTTTAAGCGAGTTATGAGATTCTATCATCAATCTTCCCAATTTTTCCAGGGTTCCTTTTTCCAAAGCAGCTACGGCCTGTTTTACTCTTTCGTTTTCGAATATAACATGTTCGCACCTTCTTGCTAATACTTGCGGAAGCTCATTTTTGTATCTTGAGAATTCTTCTTTTTTTATATTGGACAGGTTTTTGATGCTGTCGCGTTTTATATACCCTTTTAGTAGTTTTAAACCCGCATTACATTCTGCGAGTCTCTGGTTATATGCCGATTTTAAAAGGTCTCTCCTGACTTTTGTATTGCCTATTATTATTACTTTATCCTTTATATTATGAAAGGGAATCAACCTGTGTTCTAACGTATCACAATTCAAGAATAAAGCATTGTTCTCTTTCCCGAAAGTTATTACATACTGGTCCATTATTCCGCTTTTTACCCCAATGAATTCATTCTCTCCTTTTCTGCAAAGTATCGGAATCCTTTCCTCCTCGAAGTTTTTTTCTGACAGTTCAAGCATGCATTTCATTGTCAAGACTTCGATCGCGGCTGAAGAAGAAAGCCCACTTGCCACAGGAATATTCCCTTCAAAAACAATATTCGCACCGCTCAATTTAATACCTTCTTCCTGCAGAGCCCAGACTGCACTAAGAGGATAGTTAGCCCAATCCACTTTCTCACGATATCGAAGACTGTCGAGAGAGGCTACAAATCTTTGTGGAAAATTTAATGATTTAAGATAGAGTTTGGAGTCTTCTCTTTTGTTCGCTACAGCAAGAAGGCTGAGATTTATTGCTATCGGTAAAACATATCCGCCGTTGTAGTCTATATGTTCACCTATAATGTTTACTCTTCCGGGAGCGTTGAAAACCTTGATGTTTTTCGCGTTGGCAAACGTTTTTTTAAATTCTCCTTTAAGATTTTCAACTCTTGTCTGCAACAATTTATCGGTCGCCATAAAGTTCAGCCATTTTTCTTCTTAATTCTTCCGCCTTTTTCTCCGGAGAAGTTGGATTACCGTGTGTCCAGGAACCCGTTTCGGAACTTGCATTAAATTTCTGCGTTTTCTCGTTTCTAAGCGGAGGATAAAATTCATTGTGAAACTGATAATTAGAATAGTCTTTCCCGTCTGTAGGTTTTTGATGGAAACACATCATGTAGGGAAAATCTCTTTCAAACAAATGATCGTAGGTGGCAACCATCCTTTTCAAAGATTGCCCTAACTGTACCTTTTCTTCGCTGCTTAGCTCATCAATAGACAGCCTTTTCCCCCTGGGAACAATAAAAACTTGATAGGGGTAATCCGCAAAGTAAGGCACAAAAGTTACAAAAGAATCGTTTTCATCCACAATTCTTATCCTTTGTTTTAATTCCTCTTTCAAAATTTCAAGATAGAGGTTTTTATTATTGATTTCCTGGTATTCCCTGCAGGAAGAAAGTTCAAGTTCTATTTTTTTAGGGATAAAAGGAAAACCATAAATCTGCCCGTGGGGATGAGTTATTGTCACTCCAACCTCTTCGCCTCTGTTTTCAAATATAAAAACATATTTTATATAGTCTTTGTTTCCCAGTTCTATATATTTTTTTACCCACAATTCTATTAGTTTTTGGATGTTTTTTTCTGAAAGCTCTCCCAGTGAACTTTCATGTTCAGGTGAATAAAGTATAACTTCACACTTACCGTAAGATTTCGCGTTTTTAAAGATCGGAGAACCAGTAGGGGCAACTTCGGGAGGCACAGGGCTTAGAATAGGCCAATCATTATCATAAGACAGCACCTCATATTCATCCGGAACCTTATCCGAGCCGGGACAGAAAGGACAGTAATCTTCCGGTGTTAGCGGTCTATTTTGTCTTTCGGTTGATACCATTACCCACCATTTTAATACAGGATTCCATCTTAATTCGTACATTTAGCCGCTCTTTTTCTGATTTAAAGCTTGAATAAAGGCAGGATTCATCTGAACTCCCTGCATTTTACCACTTATTCCATCAATCGCTTCGAAATTGTATCTGTTTTTCTTTTTATAATAGCAAACCCAGAAGGGATAGTATATTTTTTCTCCTTTACTGACTTCTTTTAATTCTGCCGGGTTTTTTTCGATTAAACCGGATTTCAATATTTCTCCTTTGTATTCGGTTTTAGCTATTTTTTTTGCTTCTTTCTCTTCTATTTCGAAATAAAAAGATTCGGTTCCCTCTTCTAAAAAAATGATATTTTTAAAATCCAGAAAGGAAAAAGTCCCTCTTATTCCATCAACCGAGACATAACTTTTCTTTTCCCCTCTTCTTGATTTCGCTGTAATTTCGAAAATGTAATAGGGGAAATTTATTAATTCTATTCTTACGATTTCGCCCTTTTTTCTAAGCAGGGTTTTTCTTTTTTTTGAAAAGATCTCTCTTGCTTCAACTTCAGAAATTTCCGGTTGTACAAATTTCAATCTTTTTTATTTTAACCCTGCGATTTTTTTCTTTTATTGTAGTTCCCTTTTAAAAACGCCCCTACGCCTGAGAAAAAAAGTATCGCGCCGCAAATCCCATTCGTCAATTTTCCTAAATTAGTGGCACTGAAGAAGATTCCGATCAAAATCATAATTCCAAACAATGACCAGAAAAGACCGATTGCATGTAAGGGCTCAAAGGCTTTTTTCTTATCTTCCATTATTTACCTCCCCAGGTGATGTGAATTATAATTTGTATTATAACGAGAACAACCGCCCAGATTCTTAAATCTCTCCATCGGGCTTTATTAGGGGCTCCTTCGTAGATATATTCTTTAGGACGAAAAACTGCCCAGAGACCAATACCGACGTAAAGAATTACAGTAACAATAACTCCCCAGTATAACGGAACTCTTGATAAATCCATTATTCTCCTCCTTCAGCTCTACTTCTTAGAGCTTCCTGAGTTGAAGAATCATCCAGTACCAAACCGTAAACAAGCCCTCTTATTTTTTCAGCAGGTTCCGGTTTGGTTAAGAGACTGATTATGACGTTAAGTATTAGAGCCGCAACGAAAGACCACCAAGCAACGTAGAGGAAATTCATTCCCGTTCGTGGTAAATTCATCATTGGTTGCCATATCTTTGCGAGTGAAAGCGATGTAATAACACCTCCCACAAGACCTGTTAATGCGCCCCATTTATTAGCTCTCTTCCATGCAACGCCAAGCAGT
>CAZALG010000234.1:0-3427 GCA_964485935.1 uncultured bacterium
GGTCCTTCAACATACCTCCTGGGGTATATGTTCAATCAGATTAATTTAAATAGATGTATAGAAAACGCTTCGAGGATCGTAAGAGAGACCGATTTCGACATTATGATTTATGACCATCATTTACTCAGAGAAAGGAAATTTAGAGAACATATGGGAGATTTCTACGATACTGTTAAAGAAACTGGAAAAGAAGTTATTACAGCCGCCGAATGGTTTGATCTACCGCCCCTTGTAGATTTAATTTAATAAAAAAGGGGAAAAAGGAGGAACTGTATGGTTAATTTAATAATTCTTGCTGTTGTTGTAGTTGGTATTATTTTTGTAATAGCTACATATAATGCCTTTATACGTCTAAAAAATCTCTGTAATAATGCCTGGAGTGATGTCGACGTTCAGTTGAAAAGAAGATATAATCTCATTCCGAATCTTGTTAACACAGTTAAAGGTTACGCGAGCCATGAGAGAAAGGTACTTGAAAACGTGACTAAAGCCAGAGCAGAAGCAACTAGCGCCAAAACACCTGCGGAACAATCAAAAGCAGAGAATATGTTAACCGGAGCGTTAAGGCAACTCTTCGCGGTAGCAGAGAATTATCCGGAATTAAAGGCAAATACAAACTTTCTCGATTTACAGAAAAATCTTTCAGAAATCGAGGGTGATATTCAAAACGCGAGAAGATATTATAATGCTGTTGTACGTGATAATAATATTAAGGTTGAATCTTTTCCTTCGAATATTATTGCTAACATTTTTAGCTTTAAAAAACGTGAATTCTTCGAACTGGCGGAAGGGGAGAGAGCTGTACCAAAAGTTGAGTTTTAAGCATGGTCTTTCTGCTTTTAAGCTTATATATACAGCTATTCGATAGCGAAATAAAGCTAAATTATGATGGTTCTTTAGATGTTAAAGAAGTAATAACTGTAAATTTTGATGGCGGTTATCATCACGGTATTTATAGGGATATTCCGCTTGAGCTTAAAGGAACGATAGGCAACTATTTGTTGGGGTTTAAAGTAAATGAGGTCCTAATGGACGGAAGAGACGTACCTGCGGAAAAAAGCACAAGGCGTTACGGTGGAGGGAAAGATTTAAGACTCCGTATTGGAGATTCCGACAAAACAATCAGTGGTATTCATGTATATACGATTGAATATTCTGCTGTACTGGGTGCCAGATATTTTGAAGAATGGGATGAATTATACTGGAATGTAACCGGAAACCGTTGGGAAGATCGGATTGATTCCTCACATTGTACAGTTGTGTTCCCATTTCCTATACCGCTTTCAAATGAAGATATAAAAATTTTTGTTGGCGTATATGGTTCGGACAAAACAACTGAAAAATACGTCTCAACCAATGAATCCCTTTCTTTTGGCACAGGTACATTGTATCCGGGTTATGGAACTACTGTAGATATCAAATTCCCAAAGGGGTATCTGACCGAACCTCCTTTATCAACCACACTCTCACTTAAGCTAAAAAGCTATATAGGACCAGTATTAGCCATTTTATTGCCTTTATTTACCTTTGCATTACTGTTTAAACGATGGCACAGGGAAGGCAAAGACTTTCCGGTAGGAACTGTTACGGTCAAGTATACTCCCCCCAAAGACTTAACTGCAGCTGAGGTTGGGACTATTCTCGACCAGAGGGTGGATCCGGTTGATATAACGTCTATATTGTTTGATCTTGCCCGGTTAGGTTATTTATCAATAGAGGAGATAGAAACCAACAAATTTTTATTTCTTAAAAAGAAGGATTATAAAATTAAGATATTGAAGGACATGGATTTAGACGAGGAAAAGCATTTGAGAGAATTTTTAAAGGGTTTGAAGGCAAAAGGTGGTAATGAATTTCTTATTTCTGACTTAAAAGGTGAATTTTATACATATGTTAAGGATGTTACCGAAGAAATATACAAATCCGTAAAGAAAAAAAAGTATTTCTATGGTAATCCTGATAAAGTTCGAAAAAAATACACTAGCTTTGGTGCTGCGGCTTTGTTTATAGGTATTTGGGCTACTCCATTCGCATTTGGCTTATTTACGGGTACTGGAGCGTCTATTACGGTCGGAATCGCGCTGAGCGGCTTAATAACGCTCATGTTTGGCCCGGCAATGCCAAAGCGTACATATAAAGGGAGAGAAGTACTGACGGATATCTTTGGTTTTAAAGAATTTCTCGTCAGGGTGGAGAAAAAGAGATTAAAAAGAATGCTTGAGCAAAATCCTAAAATATTTTTTGATTTTCTTTCGTATGCAATAGCTTTAGGTGTTGTTGATGAATGGGCGGAGCGCTTCAGTGGGCTTCAAATTGAGACTCCTAGTTGGTATAATACTTACGGGGGCGTACATGGACCTATTATGGCAAATAATATTGCAAGCTCCATAGGTAATACTATAGGAGCGTTTTCGGCTGCTTCAAGCCCACCAAGAGGTAGCTCCAGCGGATTTTCTGGAGGCGGAGGAGGATTTTCTGGAGGTGGCGGCGGAGGTGGAGGCGGCGGAGGCTGGTAGAAACAGCTCCATTCAGTCTAAATCCTTAGCAATTAATATCTTACAAACTAATTTGGCTCTCATTTTTTCAACATATCTAATGTCTGATAATATATATTATGTAAACTTATATGTGTAGGATTAGATTTTGCTTGAAAATGATGGATTCTTGCAAGCGAGACTGTAAAGGCGATTTTTTAATAGAGTTTGTTAGCGTAAACTACAAAATTAGGTTTAGCTTCTTCCCTATTAGCGTATTCGTCTAAATCTACGTTAAATTTATTGAAACCGAGTAAAGGGTAGTCATCTGTGTATTTGCTTGTATCTCCGAGATAATATCCATAAATTGCTTTAATATTACTGAATCCTGCTTCATTCAAGAGTCTTTCTATTTCCTCTTTAGGGTAAAATCGTCTACTGCTTTCGATCGTAGTTGTCTTGCCATCTTCGATAAAAACAAGAATTCTGTGCTCGAAAGTTCCATCAAACATTTTTTTGCTTCTGAGTTGTACGGTTTTATTTGAGCCCAATACGATTTCGCGTTCAAGCCATACATTATCTAATTCAGGTTCCAAAAACAACAACGGATAGAATAAATCGATTGCAATTAAAGAATTATTTGCCATGGATAAGTATATGTTCCTCAAGAACTTTATTGGTTTATCTAAAATATAATTAAAGGTATAGTACGTTATAAAAACCCTATCAAACTCTTTTCTTAATGCCTCCCTGGAAAATTTGTGTCTTTTTAAAGATAAGTTATTTAGGCTGAAATACTTATCTAATTTCTTTTGGGCAATTCTGAGCATTTCATCGGAGATATCAACCCCTGTAATATTGCTTAAGTTATTTTCTAGCAGGAACTTAATAACTCTTCCCGTACCACACCCTACTTCCAACACCTTATCGTCCTCGTGGCAGAAAGAACGGTA
>CAZALG010000235.1:0-3413 GCA_964485935.1 uncultured bacterium
CATCCCTGGGGGGAGGTAAAGACACTTTTCATTATATTTCTTGTTTTTTGAATTTACTAAATCCTAATTCCCAAATCCTGAATCCTAAAATTGCATACCACTATTGACATTTAGTTCTTTTTTCGATATTATTAATAAATGAAGAATAAAAATGTTTCTGATCAAAAAAAATCATTGATTGAAGAATACAAACTTACTCAAGATATGATCAAGCATTTTGATGACCTAAATATGAGATTAGGGACAATGTCTCAGTCAGCCATACTAATATTCATTGGAGTCGCTTTTGGACTTTTGAGTCAGCAGAAGCAAATATTTATTTACCTTTTCCCTTTTGTAATTATTTTCGTCGCCATTTCAAACTTACTTGTTAATTTGTGGTTCAGAAGGCACAGAAGTATTTCTCGAATAAAACTAAAAAGAATTCTTGCAATTGAAAAACAACTAGGATGGAAGCAATTTAGTCTTGTTGACGAGGCAATTGCATCGAACAAAATTAGTTCAATACCAATTAGAAATATGATAGTTGTTTATCAGGTCGCCTTGTCATTACTTCTTCTAGCTGCTTATTTTGTGATAATATGTAACAACGGGGTCAGACCTTGAAATGTGAAAAGATTAACAACTGACAGATGACCGAGGACGGACGACCGAAAACAAAAAACAGCTGACGGCTAAAAAATTCCTTGACAATAAGCCACGATTTTTTAGATTAATAATGGAGAGAGAAGTGAGACTAAAGTTTTCGATAATGTTTGCTGTAATAGTGTTTTTTTCTATCGGTTCTTGTGAAAGGAAAGGCCTTCCTGATTTTACCGAAGCTCTCGAAGGTTGGGGAATATCGATGCGTCACCCAAAATTTGAAAAACTGGAACGCCGCGGATTTATTCCTTTTCATACCTATCCTCCTTCCACTCCCAAATATTTTGATGGTTCCTTAGAAGGTTATGCGGAAGACTATACCATACAGATTGGCTGGCATTCGGGTGGTGTTCGGTTTGATGAATCTGAGGATGAATATAATCGAATAAAACAAATTCTTTCATTAAGGGTTGATGCACAAGGGAAAAGATGGATTGATTCTACTTCACCAAAGGATAGTATTACCGTTATTAAAAAATGGGAATTAAAACAAACCACAGGGGACTTTAAATGGGAAGAAAGAAAGGATTTTATGAAGGATTCCTGCGATTATTTTATCTCTCCTATGGAGCATAGGATATTCTATCAAACGTGGTCATATGTAGATACTACAGACGAAGCGGTGTATGGGGTAAGCGCCGTTTGGGGTTGTAGGGAATCACGTAGACTTTTTTTTATGACAATCAGCAATAAATATAATTATAGTGAGGCTTTTCTTAAAAAATTCCTCGAACACTTCAAGTGCCACGGGATTAAACCTTGAAGTAAAAACATGGTCTCTAGTCGTCAGTCACCAGTCATTAACAACGGGGTCAGACCTTGAAATGTGAAATAAAAACAGAGTCTCTAGTCTTCAGTCACCAGTCATTAGTCAGATTTTAGGGTTTTGGATTTGGGGGTTAGGATTTAGAAAAAACAGCTAACAGCTGACGGCTAAAAAATTCCTTGACAAAGTCCTTAAAATCTCTATAATTTAAATCATGAAATATTTAGATAAAAATAGTCTTTTCAAAACGATTGATAATGTATCTGAGGCACTACTTTTTGATTTAGCCATAGATAAAAATGAAAAATTGGAGATAGCAAATTTTATAGCAAATCAACATGGTAAACCTCGAACATATGCCGACACTTTTGCTCCGACAGCTATTGATTTAAAAAATGACTTAATACTATTTACCGGAGAAAAGATAAAAACAGGTGCGGGAAAATGCCATATGATTGGTGAGGAAGCATGCCGAATTTTACGCAAATTGGATGTGCAAACCGACAAAGTAAAAACAGCTCTTCGAGAAGCAGATAATGGACTGCGAAATGCAATCAATACCTATTCACAAAAGCCGCGATATGAATATGGAATGTACTGTTGCAAATCATGTTCTTGTGCCTTGTGGATTAATCTGGCGTCAGGCGGACTAAATAATGATACAAAACTACTGATAGCCGGACTAAGTTATCTAAAACGACAACGTGATGATAAAGGCAGATGGAAAGGATTCCCTTATTATTATACTTTATATGTCCTTAATGAGATTAATACAGATTTAGCAATGGAAGAAATGAGATACATTTCCAAATCTATAGAAAAAAGATTAAAGATAAAACAGAATAATAGGGATAGATACATCTCGAGAAGAAATTATATTTGCGAACAGATACTTGATAAAGTAAATAGTAACTAAACACAGATTCTTCGAATCTAAGTCAAATAGATAAATAGCGAAATAGTAAAATAGTTCCCCCATCCTCCGATTTTCCCATTTTTCAATTTTTCTAATTTGTTCTTCGTGCCTTAGTGTCTTTGTGGCTAATTCCAATCTTGACATTGAATATTTTCTTCGGTATGTTATACAATAATAAAAGGTGATTTATGAAATACAATATTATTTTGTTTAATTATGGAGGTAAGTAATGAATGAAAATCAAATAGATAATATAAAAAAAACAAAAGAATTTGTGGAATTTATGTTGCTTGTCTTAGGGGTATGTCTTTTATTATGGGTTTTTATTAATGCTTATTCTATCTTCAATTATCCTGGCAGATTAACTGCTTTTCAAGAGCTTGTTTCTAGCCGATCGGAATCCACATTGCCTTCTATTGAAGGAGAAAGAGTTAAATTTGTTATTCCCAATGAAATCCTGGCATATTTTATTCCGATAGCGCTCTTGTCAGTCGTGGTAGGAGTGGCAGGTGTATTGGTAAGAAATGGTGTTAGATTACTAGATAGTGATTTACAAGTATTGATTAGAAGACTTGATAAGCTTCCAAATAAAATAAATAATAAATTAGCAAGTTTTATAGAATCTGCGGAAAAACATATGAATAAATCTTCAAAAGACTCAGACCTTGAAATGTGAAAAGATTTCTAAAGTTAGGATGTTAGAAGGTTAGAAAGTTAGGAAGGAAAAACAAAAACTACGACCGGAGACCGAAGACGGACGACCGAAAACAACAAACAACTATTTGAAAGCCAAGGGGCCGCTACGTTCTCCTGAACAAAAACTATTTTTTGGTATAGGTTATTCTTAAGATAGCATCAGTAAATCCAACTTATGATCCTATTTACTTCGGAAGACTTACTAATAATCCTGCCCGGACAAACCGGTCCGGTTTAATCATTTAAGCAACAATAATTTTTTTATTGCCGTTAATAAGAATTTAGGGACGGTGCTTGACATTGTGACAACAAATAAAGAATCCTTATAATCTGCGTTTATCTGCGACTATGAGAAAAAGTCAACCCCTCTTCTTATTTTTATCCAAAAACCTT
>CAZALG010000236.1:0-3402 GCA_964485935.1 uncultured bacterium
TTTTGGATAGTGGGATGGATTTTTAACTCGAAACTTTAGTTATTGATTTGTTTCAATATCGACAAAGAAATTTTCAGTGTTGACATAAATAATAAAAGGTGTTACCATAACTGTAACAATGAGGAGTTAAAATTTATGTTAAAAGAAATTAAAGAGAAGCTAAAGAATATGCAACCTGAACTCCATGAAAAATATGGGGTATCAAAAATTGGTGTTTTTGGTTCTTTCTCCAGAGGTGAGGAAGTCGGGGATAGTGATATCGATATCTTGGTCGAATTTGATAAAGATATCGACATATTTGAATATATAGATTTAAGGGATTTTCTTTCTCAAAATCTATCGAGAAAGGTAGACCTGGTAACAAAAGATGCGATAAAACCGTTGATTAAAGATGATATAATGAAAGAAGTTATTTATATATGAGAGAGGCAAATCTTTACTTAAACGATATACTCCAATCAATAGAAAAGATCTTAAAATTTACAGAAGGAATGAATTTTGAAGATTTCAAAAACGATGCTTTAGTTTTTGATGCTATAGCAAGAAACTTCGAGATAATTGGGGAAGCCTCGATTCAGCTTTCAGAAGAAATAAAATCTAAATATGATGATATACCCTGGCAAAAAATGAGGTCGATGAGGAATATAGTAGCCCATGAGTACTTTGGATTAGATAAAAAGATTATCTGGACAACTATTCAAAAATCAATTCCCGAACTTAAAAATAAAATAAGTAATATTTTAAAAGATATAAAATCGTAAATTCAAGCAAAATATTCTCACACGGAGCCCACAAAGAACACGGAGATTATTAATCTTTAGACTGTTAGTGCGTTAGAGAGTTTCCAAATCCCAATCCCTAAATCCCAAATCCTAAAAAACTATTTGACTATTTTACGATTACAACTTTGTCGGTTTTCGTGAATCTTTTCCCATTTGCTTCTATTCTGATGAAGTACACTCCAGTTGATTTACCGTTCATATCTATTTCTCTTGAATAAAAGCCTGGCTTTTTTTCTTCTGAAAACTCTTTTACGATTTTTCCGGTTATATCATACATGGTGAATCTGACACTGGTTTCTTCAGGAATAGTATATGTTAGTTCGATACTGTTACCAATTGTTATGCCTTTCACCCCAAAAGAATAAACTTCGGGTAACTTGGCAAGTGGAATGGCTGAAGAAGACGAAATCCTAAACACTGAATTACTTATATCGGACGGACTTCCGCTCCAATTTTCCACCCTTACAAGACAACTATCTGAAGGCTTATCAGGTATTCTCCAGGAATAGCAGCCGTCATCAGGTGTGCTGGTAGCTTCTTGAATCCATGAAAAGCCGTTATTTGTCGAATATTCGATCCGGACATTGCCGGTTGTACCAATTGAAGTCCATGTAATATCATAGGTGCTGTCTACCTGCCAGTCTTCACCACCGTTTGGAGAAGTAACTCTGATGTATGATGAAACAGTAACAGTTACAGGTCTTGAATAAAGCGTTAATTCCGTTGCTACTGTATTTGTAATCGAGCAGACATAACTGCCCTCATCACCAGTTTCTGCTGAACTTATTGTATATGAATTGTCAGTTGCGCCTGATATTACGATTCCATTCTTTTTCCATTGATATTGATTATTCTCGCCGCCGACAGAAATCGATATAGTAAAATTCGAGCCTTTGGGTATTGTTGTGTCCTGGGATTCACCAATGCTATCCTGAGGTGAATAAATAAAACTGATACTTGGAACCAAAATGTTTGGTTCAATGTCCTCAAACGTGAATTTATTGTTTTGAATATATAAACCAAACAAGTGAGGAGATAGTCCCGATAGAGAAGGTAAATCTACTAAATCATTATTATAAAGAAGCAAATACGCCAAACTCGTCAAATTTACAATCTCCGGAGGAATCGACCCTGTAAGCTGGTTGTCATCAAGATACAAAAGCTCCAAACTCGTCAAATTTCCAATCTCCGGAGGAATCGACCCTGTAAGCCTGTTGGAATTAAGATACAACATACGCACCCGGTCACCAAGAACAGTTACACCATACCAGGTATCAACAGGTCCGTTTTTCCAGTTGTCGTTATGTGTCCAGTTATCACCGTTTGTGCTGTCATATAATGCTATAAGAGCAAGAGAATCTTCTTCGCTGACTTGAGCAAAAATCGATTCAACATTAATGATAAAAATTAGAAATAATGTTATAATTAGTTTTTTGAACATTTCCCCTCCTAAATTTTATATTTTGAAATCCGAATAATTTACTGAACCCTATGATATCAATGGTAGTAATTTAATTTAATTTTGTCAAGGAATAAATAGTTGGTTGGGGGGATAGTGTTTTTGGGATATAGGATTTGGGGGATAGGGGTTAGGGTAGAGAAGACCGAAGACCTTGGTTGGTAAAGTGTAAACGAAAAAAGGCGGGGAATACCCGCCTTTTTATTCTTCTTAAATTTCTTCTTTCTACTTTAACTCGTTTGCTATCTGATACTCTTCTCTATAGTGTCCGAATCTTTTATTTATTAATTTCATTTTTTAACTCCGTTTGTTTTTTTATTGTTTTTTGCTCGAAACTCGAAACTTTAAACCCGAAACTCTAATTGTTAGACGCGGATTTATACGTTATGTTTCAGGTTTTTATTAGTTTCCTAAATCCTAATCCCTAAATCCCAAATCCTAAATTTTGGCTGGTGACTGTCGACTGATGACTAATGACTAAATTGTTTAATATTGTCAAGTGTCGAGATTTGACCCCAGAAACTTTCAGGACGAAACTTTGATTAACCATGAACAGTATTATTCAAAGAAGCCCGGAGCCTACTACCTAAGCATATCTGTAATTTTTACATCAGGGTGGTGGTACTTTATTCCCTCGGCTCTACCCCAGTGATGAATCGCATTTATTGGACACCATTCGTTACAGGCAAAGCACATCTCACAATGATGCTGCCAAACCGGCTTGTTTTCAATAATTTTTATATTATTGACAGGGCAAACCTTTGCACAGATTGCGCAGCCGTTGCATTTATCATCAACGTAAATACTTTTATCAGTTAATGGTATCATTTCATAATATTTGAGCTTTGAGTTTTTCGGCTCTTTTGCGTATTTCTTTAGTGCTGTCATACATGGTTTATGTAACATCAGGTACATGGGGGTCATTAAGAAATTAAACATTGATTTTAGAATTCTATATTTGTCCTTTTTCTTGCCTGTTATGCGTTGGCAAATTACATCCAGTTTAATCTTACTCTTTTTTATAATAGTTTCACTATTTTTATTTATAGGAATTGGAATATGATCGTAGTCTAAATTGTTCATGGGAAGTCTTATTGAGTATTCCCCTGAAAGCTTACCGCCCAATGATTTAATTAATTTAGCCAAATTTTTTAAAGTAGG
>CAZALG010000237.1:0-3399 GCA_964485935.1 uncultured bacterium
TAAGCGATTTTGGAGGAAATACATCATATAAGTTTCAATGGTTTAATCCCCGTAACGGCAAATGGGAAGAAAGCATTACCATTAAAACCGATGAAAACGGAGAATTGAATTTACCGGCGTTTCCCGATGGACAGAATCCCTCGGTAACCGACTGGGCGGCAAAAATTATTAAGTAGATGGTAACCAAATGTTAAAACGATTAAAAAAGATTGTTATGGAGGTATGTGATAAAGATGAATTTTGAAAAATTGCTTAGTAATATAAAAGATTTTTCTCTTTACCTTTTAGTAATAAGTTTTGCAGTTGGAGTTTTTTCGTGTAAAAAATCCGATTTATCTCAAAACGACACTTTCTGGACTCAAGATAATTCACCAGAGGTGATAGGGAAAAAGGTTATAAATAATTTGTTTACCAGAAGTGATTTTATGATGTATGTGACTGATTTCTGGACTGGTATTCATTATGCAGAAGCCTGTGCTGGTTTTGGCGCAGCGAGGTTGGCCGGTTTATTAAACGATTCGGATGTTATTGATAGATTGTCTGACCGTTACATGAAGGTAATAGAAGATAGTCTGCACCTGGGATCCGCACATGTGGATGCAAACGTTTACGGGATACTTCCTCTCGAGTTGTACATGCGGAAAGGTGAAGAGAAATTTTTAAAGCAGGGACTTGAGTTAGCTAATGGACAATGGGAAGATATCTTGCCAGAAGGACTTACGCATCAGGTAAGATACTGGGTTGATGATATATGGATGATTGTAAGTTTACAGGTTCAGGCATACAGAACCACTGGTAATGAAGTATATCTCAGGAGAGCGGCAAAGGTTACTGATTCTTACCTCAAAAAGTTACAGCGTCCAAATGGTTTATTTCATCATGGAGAAAATTCTCCTTTTTTCTGGGGAAGAGGAAATGGTTGGGCTGCGGCAGGAATGGCAGAACTGTTGTCCGAACTTCCTGATAGTAGTCAATATTATACCTCGATTCTGGAAGGGTATAAAAAGATGATGAATGCGTTACTCGAATATCAGGCTGAAGATGGTATGTGGAGGCAGTTAATCGATAAAGAGAAATCTTGGAAAGAGACTTCATCGACAGCAATGTTTGGTTACGCGATAACTGTGGGTGTTAAAAAAGGACTTTTACCGAGAGATAAATTTACCCCCGCATATAAAAAAGCATGGAGAGCGTTGGTAGAATATGTTAATGAAGACGGGAAAGTGAGGGATGTTTGTGCCGGTACTGGTAAAGGGGATAATATAGATTATTATCTTAACCGTCCACGAATAACCGGTGATTTTCACGGTCAGGCGCCGCTATTGTGGTTTGCGTATAGCCTGTTGGCAGAATATTGATTTTATAAAGTAGAGATTAAGGAGTGGTGAGTAGTAAAAGAAAAAATATAAAGAATCTTAAAGGTGGGTGTATTATGAAAAAATTGACAATTATAATTACGATAATTATTTTTTGCATTTCCTGTGAATCAATTAATGATGACCTTCAAAATTATCTCGATTTACTGATTGAATACTCTTCGTATGATTATGAAGAAGTAAATGATATAGAATTTGTTTACATGGATAGCAGCGATGAAGATCTCAGTGCCTTAAGAGAAGAATATGATTTAGAAACTATAGCAGGCAATGGAGATGATTTGTCACAAATGATGAATTTAATGCTCTGGGTTAATGAGAATTTAGAACACGATGGGAGTTCTGAAAATCCATATCCTCCAAACGCGGCAAATATAATTGAAACTTGCTGGAATGAAGATAGGGGGGTGAACTGCAGGATGCTGGCTATAGTACTTAATGATTTTTATTTATCCATGGGATTTAAATCGAGATTCGTTACCTGTAAGCCTTACGAATATGATTTTGATGATTGTCATGTAATAAACATTGTGTATTCTACTCAATTTGACAAGTGGATTATGATGGACCCTTCTTTTGCGGGATATTTCCAGGATGAAGACAGTACTTTTCTCGACCTTTTTGAAGTCAGAGAAAAATTAATTAATGATGAGGTGTTAGCTTTTAGCAGTCGTTTAAATCATAACGGAAATAGATACACGGAACAAACATATAGAACCTGTCTTTCGAAAAATCTATTCCGTTTTGCATGCCCAATTGAAAGTGCTTTTAATTATGAAGCACAGCCCTATAGCAGTATAGAATATGTCGAGTTGATTCCTTTGAATTATTCTTCGCCAGGGCAGAATGGGTACAGGTACACAAGAAATCCGGATATTTTCTGGGCAGCACTATAGAATAGAATTGATGTTCTTTGTGATTAAGTTTATTTTTGCTATTTTTACTCCTATGAGAAAAAAATCATTAATATTAAATATTGGATTATTTGTAGTTATATTTAAGCCATTGTATTCTCAATCTATTGATTCAGTTAAATATTCTTTTTATCATATTTTTGCGAATGAAATAGATCTTAATTCGGTTAACTCGTTTCCTCAAGAAATCGTTAAAATAATTTCAAATCAAAGTCCCTTTAAGGTAGTGATAAAGAGCCATCCGACTAATTTGCCGGCAAAGAGATTTAACTTAATAAAAACGCACCGGTACAAAAGAAAGATCAGCTATGCAAAGGATATAAAGAAATATTTAGAACCCACGGAACTAATTGAATGTAAATCGCCAATAATAAGCCATATTATTGATTCGCTAACAAAGGATGTTATTTATACTTACGACCTAATTGATACTGTTTTGAGTTTTGTATCTTCTTCGGTTAATTATGACAGTGACCTGGCAGAGAAAATTTCAAAAGGTGAGTATTATACACAAAGTGCTTTAAAGACGTTAGATTTGAAAACGGGCACTTGCAGTGAGTATACCAATTTGTTTTTAGCTCTTATTCGAAATGCTGGTGTTCCGGGAAGATTCGTAATTGGTAGGATTTTGCTTCCTGGTGGGAATCAAATCTATCATGCTTGGGCTGAATGTTACCTGGCGGGTATTGGATGGATGCCTGTTGAGGTCCAAAATGGAAATACATGGATACCGGATTGGGGGATAAAGTTGTTTACCGGAAGAGACTTTAAAGATTGCAAAATAACACTACCGGGAATTCAAGCGGATATAAAAAAAATTGATATGTAATTTACGCTATTTTACTTGAAAATCTAGCTTTGTAGCAAATTAAAAAGAATATGTGAACTTTTGGAAGTTAAAAAATCCGGAAGTAAATTTGAATTTTGATTTAAGGATAGGTTTATTCATTTCCACGCTATCAATTTCTCTATGGTTATTTGACAGCCAGAGAATAAAGCAGTGCGGTGCCTAAGGGGAGAGCCTTTTCGTCGATAATGAACCCGGACGTATGAAGTTTTGAGTAAATACCTTTTTTCTTGTTTGCTCCACCCATGAAGACAAAAGTACC
>CAZALG010000238.1:0-3397 GCA_964485935.1 uncultured bacterium
TATATGATGTATATCTACAAATATTTCTTCAAATATATTTTTTATCTTTTTCGCTTCTTCTTTAAACTTCTGTTTCCAGTTTGGATTGTAAGGAACGACCTCAACTATTCTTTGATTTATATTATCCTGTGACATATTGGATTATAAATATTATGAATTTATTGTCAATTACCAATTGAGGCTGGGAAGTCAAAGAGGAAAATAGAAAAGGTTAGGTGTAAAGGGGCTTTGTGTTCTTTGTGGCTTTGTGTGATATTATTTTAGGGTTGTGGGTTGGGAGTTTTTAAACAAACAAAATATTTTTTTCTCTGTGTGTTCTTTTTTTTCTCTGTGTTCTCTGTGGTTAAAGTTTTATTTTTCTTTATTAAACAATTTATCCGCGGGGCAGTTTATTTCTCTTTGTTTGCAGTATTTACATGCCAGAGTACCACGGACGAATTCGTTACCTTTAAAAACTAGTAAAAACAATAAAATTACGAGTAATAATAATATCCAATTAAAATCCATAATCAATCTTACTATACCTATTATTATGGGTATTATAGCAACGAGCATGTCGGGTAAAAGGTCTTTCCAGGTTATATTGTCGGACCAAGCGAAATTTTTTATGTTCCCCTTTTTGAAGAATAGGGAACATAATTTACCTTTACCGAAAGCGCATCTTTTTCCGTAATAAAAGCAATTAATACAGCTTTTTCGAAGTAGGCGTATTTCTAAAAAAACAGTATATGCAAGATAGATAAGTAGCCAGATTATACCGAGTGGTTTGATTATTATTATCCCAATTGTGTAGATAGAAAGTTGTAAGAGATTTGAGATAATTATGATCCAGTAGGGATAATTTTCATAACATTTAATTTCTTTCATACTTAAAGTATAAAGATTATAGATTTGTTGTCAATTGCTGTTGTTAAACTTAGAATATTGAGCCCAGAGAATAGCGGATAGTTTCGTGTTTCGGGTTACGAGTTTCGCGTAAAAAACATTCGTGCTATTTGTGTTATTTGATGTTACTTCTCTAGTTAGAATGTTAGAAAGTTAGGAGGTTAGGAAGGTCAAAAAGCTCTCAGCTTACTGCTTACAGCTCATGGCAAAGTTAGTACTTAGGGTTAAGAATTTTGAATTATAAATTTTGAGTTTTGAATTAAAAATAATAAAAAATCCTGTAAATCAGCTCCTCTTCTGTTTTTAAATTTTCAGTTTACAATTTACAACTTGCAATTTACAATTAAATACTGAGAAGTGTCTTCGTGGCTATTTAAAAAATCTTGAAACAAATAATTATCTTTCGTGTCTAACTGATAAATAAACGGAGGTTAAAAATGAAATTAACAAATAAAAGATTCGGACAATTCAGAGAAGAGTATCAGGTAGCAAGCGAGTTAAAGTAAAAGGCTGAAGATACAGAAGGATAAAAAAGGCGGGTTTCCCCGCCTTTTTTTATTTGTATTTTGGCTAGTGTTTATTTTACCAATACTGCTTTTTCGGTTTCTTGAAGGTCATTTGATGACACATTGAAGAAGTATATACCGTTGGGAAGATTATTCATATCAATATTTAAATCATAAGCACCCGCACTGTTTCCGACAATTCTTTCATTCAATAATATTCCTGCTGTATTGAAAATCTTAAGCGTAACTGGTGTAGAAGCCGAATGTACAAATGTAATATTGCAGATTCCCTGAGTTATTGTAGATGTCTCAAGGTCAAATTTACCGTTTTCCGCGGTTATATTATTGTCTTCATTGATTCCTGCAGATGCGCGTAACTTGCCCCAGACTCGCATAGCATTTGAAGGGTTACCGTTTATGTCATCTGCCCAATCGGGGAAAACAATTAGTATTTGAGAGTCTTCGCCGTTGGCAGCAGCAGGATGTGGGTTATATTGGTCTATGGTGAATGGCGAGATAGTGAATATCTCTGATACTGCACCGGCTGTGTTCACTACTGCTCCAAGAACATTCCCGGGCGACTCGTCCTGGTAATTTTCACACCCCACAAGATAATCTGTTCCGTCAAAAACAATAAAGGGATATTCCTGAGTACCTGAAAATGGGATGATGGGACTTCCGGAAGCATCGAGAACTGTTCCGCTCTGGTCAACCCTCGTTCCGTATATATCCGATGCATTATTGGTTCGTTTGTCGAACCATACTACGAGGTAGTTTGTACCGTCAAAGGCGACTACCGGACGGTACTGTCCGTTGTCGGCAGTTGAAATCGCGATGCTGCTTGCGTCGATTGGATTCCCGGATTGATTTACTCTTACACCGTATATATCCTCATCAAAAGTACCGGAGCCGTAATCATCCCAAACCACCAGGTAATTTGTTCCGTCGAAGGCGACCGATGGATTATCCTGCCAGTTAGCATCATCAGCTATAACATTTCCGGAAGGACTTAAAACGTTACCGTTTGGCTGGACAAGTGTGCCGTAAATATCGTCGGTGCTTACACTGCCGCCGCGTTCATCTCCCCATATAACAAGAAAATTTGTGCCGTCGGAAGCGACAGAAGGAAATTGCTGTCTACCCGTGGCGGTGGAGATAGCAATTCCGGGAGGGTCGAGAACGTTTCCCGATGTACTAACACGAGCGCCATAGATATCGCTTTGAGAACCGCTTCGGTCATCCTGCCATACTACAAGAAAAGTAGAATCGTTATCAAAAGCGGCCGCGGGGTACAGCTGACTTCCTGTACTTGTGGAAATCGCGATCGCGTCCTCATTAAGTTGTTTTCCCGAAGCATCGATAAGCATTCCATATATGTCTTTTGAGTATCCTCCGCTTCGAGCTTCCTCCCAGACTACAAGATAATTTGTGCCGTCATACGCGACTGCAGGTTTACTCTGGGATTGAGCAGAAGTCGAAATTAAAATTCCATCCTCGTCGGTTACTGTGCCTGATGAGTTTATCCGGCAACCGTAAATATCAGCATAACCTCCATTCCGGTTATCTCTCCAGACAGTTAGCCATTGACCGCTGTAAGATATTACCGCAGGTGTTAGCTGTTGTACATCTATATTTGAGATATGAATACCCGAGGCATCCTGTACCACACCCGAATGATTTACTCTTGCTCCGAATATGTCATAATTTGCACCATCTCGTCTATCATACCATACTATTAGAAAATCTGTACCGCCAAAACTCACGGAGGGCATTTGCTGCGCATCTGCAGCGATAGAGATTGGGATTCCTTCTCCGTTGAGGACCGTTCCATCCGGTGTTACAAGTGAACCGTATATATCGTATGAAGAGGTTGAACGGTAATCATACCACGCGACAAGATAATTGCTGCCG
The DNA here is from genome assembly GCA_964485935.1 of uncultured bacterium. Taxonomy (GTDB): domain Bacteria; phylum Hydrothermota; class UBA3072; order UBA3072; family UBA3072; genus JAFGHJ01. Next base: position 3,303 of record CAZALG010000238.1, read on the forward strand.
TCGAAATCGATAGAAGGACGACTTTGTTCCTCGGAAGCACTTGAAATCGCAATGCCGGCTGGATCGAGGACAATACCGTCTTGATCGACCCGGGA
>CAZALG010000239.1:0-2017 GCA_964485935.1 uncultured bacterium
AAGAAACCTCTTTTCTCTATGTTTTTTTTCTGTTTGGGCAACACACCCTCGAGTCAAGAGTCAAAAAAAGTCAAGAGTCAAAAAAACAAATAAAAAATCAGTGTTCATGCGTGTAAATCCGTGGCAATTTTAGCAGATTCTTCGAATCTGTTAATTGGTTAATTAGTATATTCGTTAATTAGTAGAAGAATTCAGTCTCTACAAACTCTACAAGTCCTACATGTGAAAATTTTTTTGGTTGGGTCGGGTTAGCGGAAAGCGGTCAGCCGAAATCCAATTATCTCTGTGTTCTCTGTGGTAAATAAATGATAAGAATTTTCTATTTGACAAATAAGAAAAAGATTATATATTGTTCAAAGAAAAGGAGATTAATATAGACTTTCAAACTGTTTATTTAAAATTAGAAGAATTCTGGGCAAAGAAAGGTTGTACTATCGGTTTTCCTTATACTTCTGAAGTTGGAGCCGGGACTTTTAATCCCTTAACTTTCTTCAGAGCTCTGGGGAAAGACTCTCTTAATGTAGCCTATCTCGAGACTTCGAAAAGGCCTAAAGATGGCAGGTATGCTGAGAACCCAAATCGTCTGCAGCAGTTCCAGCAATATCAGGTGATTTTAAAACCCGCGCCGTTTGATGTGCAATATCAATACCTTGAAAGCCTTGAATATCTCTCTCTGGATATAAGTAAACATGATATCCGTTTTGTTGAAGACGATTGGGAATCTCCTACTCTTGGAGCATGGGGATTAGGTTGGGAGGTCTGGCTGGATGGGCAAGAAATCACTCAGTTTACTTATTTTCAGCAGGTAGGAGGCATAAACCTTGACCCTATTTGTGCCGAGTTGACTTATGGATTGGAGAGGATAGCTCTTCTTCTTTCAGGGTCAAATTCGGTTTTTGATTTACAGTGGTCATCGGATAAGACCTGGACAGATTTGAATAAAGAGCAGGAATATCAATTTTGTGTATATAATTTTGATGAAGCGGATGTTAATTCTCTTTTTAATTATTTCGACGAGTGTAAAAGAGAAGCAGCGAGATTAATTAATAAAGACTTGCTTTATCCTGGGTATGATTTTGTTATAAAAGCTTCGCATACTTTTAATCTTCTCGATGCCCGCGGAGCTCTTTCTGTTGAGCAGAGAAATAATCATATACTCGAGATAAGAAAGTTAGCAAATATGGCGGCTAAAAAATGGATAGAGATGTACTCATAGAGATCGGAACGGAAGAAATTCCAGCCGGATATTTAGAGAATGCTATTTCTTCTTTTGAAAATAGTCTTAAAACGTTATTTCTTTCGACTAAAATTTCTTATTCTAAAATAGAAAAATTTTATACTCCAAGAAGACTCGCAATTATAGTTAAGAATATAGCTGAGAAACAGGGGAGAGTTGTAACTAAAGTGAAAGGTCCTCCTGCCGCCCTTGCTTTTAAAGATGGAAAACCTACAAAAATGGCAAAAGGATTTGCTTCTTCGAAGGGTATATCTGTTGATTCGTTGAAGACTGAAAAAATTAACAATAATGAATATGTTGTTGCAGAAATAGAAAAAGAAATACGTAGTTCTAAAGAGATCTTGGAAGAAAATTTATTTTTTTTGATAAAAAGCATAGAATTTCCTAAAAAAATGCGCTGGGAAAAAAGCAATTTTCAATTTGCAAGACCAGTAAGATGGTTTGTTGCTATGTTAGGTAATAAAATCCTGTCCATCTCGGTTGCCGGTGTTAAAGGTTCAGATACAACTTTTGGAAATCGTTTGATTTCAAATAATAAAATTAAGGTTAATCCTTTAAATTACAAAAAGAAACTTAAAGATTCATACGTTATTGTGGATCCTTTAGAAAGAAAAGAAATTCTTAAGAGCTTAATTGAGAAAGAAGCAAAGAAAATTAGTGCCGTGCCTATTTTTTCTCCGGGTCTTCTTGATGAAGTTTCTAATCTGATAGAGTATCCTTTTGTAATTCTTGGTTCTTTTGATAAAAAGTTCCTTACTCTTCCTGACGAAGTTGTTATTT
>CAZALG010000239.1:2027-3394 GCA_964485935.1 uncultured bacterium
CATCAGAGGTATTTTCCGGTGAGGAAAAATTCAAAACTTATGCCGTATTTTATTTCTGCAATAAACAGTAAACCAAATAAAGAAATAATTAGAGGTAATGAAAAAGTCCTTACCGCAAGATTGGAAGACGCAAAGTTTTACTGGGAAGTTGACAGGAAAATCCCGATTAAGGAAAGATTGTCAAAATTATCTGGTATAAAATGGCATAAAAATTTAGGGAATTTATTAGAAAGAACCGAAAGGCTTGAGGCTTTAAGTAAATGGATAGGGGAGAGGTTGGAAAATGTTGACCTGAATGTTATAAAGGAAGGTGCGAGGCTTTCTAAAGTTGACCTGACCACTTTAATGATACGAGATGGCAAGGAATTTACAAACCTCGAAGGTTATATCGGCTCTGAGTATGGTAGGGCGGAGGGCTTACCGGAAAAGGTTTGTAAAGTAATCGAAGATCATTATAAACCCAGAAATATAGAAGATGAACTCCCCACTTCAAAAGAGGCAGCAGTCGTTTCTCTCGCAGACAGAATAGATCTGATTGTGGGTAGTTTTTTGGCTGGAGAAAAGCCAACAGGGTCCAGAGATCCTTTTGGTTTGCGTCAGGCCATGAATGGCTTAATTAAAATATTATTAGAATTCGAATTTTCTTTTCCCCTGGATAAGTTAATCGAAAAAAATCTCAAGCTGTTTGGAGCGGATAAAAACAAAGAAATCTTTGTCGAAATCAAGAGATTTGTTGTAGAGCGAGTAGGAGGAAACCTTCAGAGTAAAGAAATTAGATACGATATCGCAAAAGCTGTGCTTTCGGAAAAATGGAGCGATATTTATAATGCTTATATGGTTGCTAAAGCTATGATGAAGATCAGGAAGGATGAGGTGGAGTTCGAGAAACTTGTTATAGGACAAAAAAGGGTTTCAAATATATTGGAGGGAAAAAATCCCGGAAAAGTGAACAAGAAGCTTTTGAAAGAAAAAGAAGAGAAAGAATTATTTAACAATGCAAAAGTTATAGAACCGTCTTTAAAAAAATTCATAGAAAAAAAAGAATATACGAAAGGAATAAATCAGCTGAAGAAAATAAGACTTTATATCGATAACCTTTTCGATAACGTTTTAGTAATGACGGACGATAAAAAATTAAGAATGAACAGACTGGCACTTCTTTATTACGTTAGAAGTTTATTTCATCTTTTCTGCGATTTCGAAGAAATAATTATTGATTGAAGAATAAACCACACAGAAAATAATTTCGCACAAAGACACAAATAGAACAGAGACAGTAGTAGGATATTGTCATTTTGCTTTTTGAATTTTAATATTTAACTTATTTACTGTACCACCATGTGCATGAACTCTCCCAAGCAAGCGTT
>CAZALG010000240.1:0-3372 GCA_964485935.1 uncultured bacterium
GAAAGTTCAGGATGTGATCTTGAGAGTTCTAATACAAAGAGTGCTTTCTGCTTCGGTTCGTTTGATTAAAGAAGAAAAAGTTAAAAAAGAAGCTTCAATAGGCAGGGGGCTTTTACTTTTCGTCGGAATAGGAAAAAATGATAGTCGGGACACAGCGGATTTTTTGGTAAATAAAATATCTAATCTTAGGATTTTTGAGAGTAAAGGTAAATTTGATTTATCACTTGCTGATATTAAAGGTGAGGTTCTGGCTGTGCCCCAATTTACTTTATACGGAAATACTGAAAAAGGAAGAAGACCCGAATTCACTGCGGCAGAAAAACCGGAGAGAGCAAAAATGTTGTTTGATTTCTTCTGCGAACGGGTTGAAGATTTACTTTCCTGCAAAAAAGGTTTTTTCGGTGAAAAAATGGAAGTAGAGTTAGTTAACGATGGTCCGGTTACCTTAATGGTGGAAAAATGAAGTCGATGACAGCGTTCGCTTCTGCTATAAAGGAAATTTCAGGATTAACAATCAGATTTAATATTGCTTCTTATAATAGCAGATTTACCGATATAAATCTCACCTTACCTGAGTTTTTATTGCCTTATCAGTTGAATATTTACGATAAGATTAAAAATAAAATCGCTCGAGGAAGAATAGAGATGCAGGTTTATCTTGAAGATGGTAATTTTGTTGATTCTCCCATATACCAAAAAAATATGGAACGGGATATAGAACGATTAAGAAAACTGAAAAAGAAATTTCGGCTTAAGGGAGATATAGATATTTCTATTCTTACGAATTTTACCAATTTGGGTGGAGATATACCTAATTTCGATATAGGATGGAAAGAGATTGATTCTTTTTTAGATAATCTTCTTTCTGAACTGAATGAAGTTAAAAAGAGAGAAGGAGAATTTATAAAAAAGGATCTTGAAGAGAAGATAGGAAAGTTTGAAGATATTCTTGATTTTATATTAAGTAAAATTGATACAGATTCTGAAGAGAAAAAAGAAAAAATTATAAAGGAAATCAAGCGTCTGAATGACCTCGACATACAGATTTCCCGGGATGATATCAATCTTTTTGCTTTTAAGGGAGATATTAATGAAGAGTTAGTGAGGCTGAATAGCCATATAGATTATTTCGGGAAGTTGCTTCAAGAAGAGGGTCCTATTGGAAAGCGATTGAAATTTTTACTACAGGAAATGGCTAGAGAGGCAAACACAATAGGCTCAAAAGCTTATACAGCTGCTGTGGTTCATAAAGTTATCGATTTGAAGCAACTCATTGATGAGTTACGGGAGCAGGTTGAAAATATAGAATGATTATCATTATAGCAGGTCCTTCCGGAGCCGGTAAGACTACTGTTTGCAAATTGTTGATTAAGAATGATGATAAACTTTTATACTCAATTTCTGCTACTACTCGAGCGAAAAGAAGAGGGGAAAGGGACGGAGTTGATTATCATTTTATAACAGAAGAAAAGTTTAAGAACTGGGAAAAGGAAGGAAGGTTTTTGGAAACGGCAAAAGTACACGGTTATTATTATGGAACATTAAAGGATTTCCTCGCTGAATCGGATAGAGGAGAAAAAGATATTTTAATGGATGTTGATGTAAAAGGTAAGATAAGTATTTGTAAAAAAATAAGAAACGCGGTTTCGATATTTTTATTGCCGCCGACTATGTCGGAAGCGGTGAAAAGAATTAAAGGACGAAATAAAGAAAAAGAGATTGAAATAAAAAGCAGGATGGAGACAGCTTCACGTGAGATAAAAGAAATCAAAAACTTTGATTATCTTTTAGTAAATGAAGACTTAAAAGAAACGGTTAAAATTGTTAAATCAATAATTATAGCAGAAAGACATAGGGTAAAGAATAGAATAGGAGGGAAAAGATGATTTTTTCATTAGACGATGTTAAAGAAAAAGAAAAAAACATTTACAAGGCTGTAGTAATTATGGGTAAAGGCGCTCAGTGGTTTAGTACTTTTAGGAGAACAACGATCGAAAAACCCATATATAAGGCTGTAGAAGAGTTTATAGACGGAAATATAGAGTACGAGGTAATTAAAGAAGAGGAAAAGTAATTTTGAATTCCCTTTCAGGAAAAGTTATTCTAATCGGAGTTACAGGAGGTGTTTCGGCTTATAAAGTACCTCTCTACATTCGAGCTCTTAAGGAGAAAGGGGCTACTGTTAAGGTGATTTTAACGGAGAATGCGAAAAAATTTATTTCTCCGGAAGTTTTGTCTGTTTTAAGCGATGGTGTTTTTGATTCTTTATGGGAAGAAAGTATTCCTCATGTCACATTAGCTGAAGAAGCATCCCTTTTTGTTGTTTTGCCCGCTGACTATAACATTATAGGAAAAGCTTCCTCTGGTATTGCCGATGACCTTCTTTCGTCTTCGATCGCAGCGTATAGTGATAAGTTGCTGTTTTTTCCCTCTATGAATAGCAGGATGTTTGAAAATCTTGTTTTTCAAAGAAACATAGATTATCTAAAAAGTTGTGGACATTTGATTGTCGACCCTATCTCGGGACCCTTAGCGTGCGGAAAAGAAGGAAAAGGCAGACTTCCTTCAATTTCTCGCCTTGTTCTTGAGACAGAGAAAGCTCTTTCTCCCGATATTTTTAAAGATGCTTTTTGTCTTATAACCGGCGGTGGAACATTTGAAAAAATTGACCCTGTTAGATATTTGACAAACGATTCTTCCGGAAAAATGGCTTATTCTCTGGCAAGAAACTGTTATCTTGCAGGCGGTAAGGTGGAACTGGTTTTAGGAAGAAATACAGTCGTTCCTGATGGCGATATTCCATATAAAATTACCAATGTGGAAACGGCGCAGGATATGTTTGAAGCAATTATGGAGCGATGGAAAGATGTAAATTATCTTTTTATGAATGCAGCCGTTTCTGATTTTACCGTTAGTAGAGAAGCTAAGAAAAAAATAAAGAAAAAGAGTGAGTTAACTTTAAAGTTAAAAAGTAATATTGATATACTTGCGGAGTTAAAAAAGAGGAAAAAGAAACAATTTGTTGTCGGTTTTTCTCTGGAATCCGAAAATCTTAAAGCTTCAACTTTGAAAAAAATGAAAGAGAAAGGGTGCGATTTAATGATAGGAAACTTTACGGATTCTATTGGAAGCAAAAATATTTCCGGTGTAATTATATCTACTTCCGGAGAAGAAGATTTTAATTGTTCTAAAGATGAATTAGCATGGAAAATTATCAACAAAATAAAGTCGTAGAGGTCTTAAAACTATTAAAATACATGGGTTTAGAAGAGGTAGATAACTCACTTTCGTCCATTTCTCCTTTTGGTGATTTGATAAATGAAGTTAAAAACTGCAAGAAGTGCGACCTGCATAAAGTTAGAACAAATGCTG
>CAZALG010000241.1:0-3319 GCA_964485935.1 uncultured bacterium
AGGCTCCGTTTTCGTTGACAATCATGATTGACAAAACTGGCAAAAAGAAAAGATTGGGTGTCTCGTGGATAGGAAATTGGGGCAAGACTCGAAAGAAAACTGTCAAGACACTTCAAGAACTACGTCAACTGCTCAAGGGAGAGTAATCAGACTGTTGGGCTTTGAAGGATTTAGGAGTTCGGATACCCCATGTCCGACTTTGACTTCACGAAGCCTTAAAAGCCCGCCTTCACCACATAGAGGGATAAATTATGAATAGCGAAAACATCGGAATTAAAATTGAAGAGCAAAGGAGACGATATACAACAAGGGGAAAAGGTCTTCGCATTTGGCTTTTCTGGAAGAACGTTGATTATCCATTCAGCTTCATTGGTGTTGGAGTTAACAAGATAACTAGAAGTCTCGGAATCACAAAAGAAGAGGCTGAAAAGATCTTAATCGGGAAACTTGAGGAAGTTTTGCCCACGCTTGAGGACGAACAGCTTAAAATTGCAGTTAAAAAGAGAATTAATTTTCTCAGACACGAACCAATAAAATGGAAGACAGAACTTCGAGTTTGTAGGCTTGAGGGTTGCGGGAATAAATTTTACCCGAAGAAACGCAATCAAGCCTTTTGCAAATATGAGTGTATGAAGAAAGCTTATCGAAAACCAAAAAGAAGAGAGGACGACCCAACGCGCGCGCTCACCGCTGTGTGAATAACATTTTTGCAATTTTGTGTGAATCTGAGTTTTGCGTGGGTTGATGCTTAGTAAAGATGTTGAAGTATTTTCTTGTAAGCTCTCTGACTTTTTCTTCGTCACTTGCATACTTCAGGTGCAGAAGCTCATGTATCAGAGCAGCCCTAGCTCTGCTCTTTATGTAAAAGTTGACTTTTTCCCTCCCAAGTTTCTGCATCTTCTCTCGAAAAAACTCGAGTCTCCTTGGATATAAGAAAATTTTTCCTTCGCTATTGCATTTTCCAGCAAGTCCATTTCCATTCTCTTTTCTCAACGGGAACATCCTAATTTGAACATCCTTAACCCTGTTTTCTCCTATTCTTTCTCTCCTTAACACCCAATCAAGAAACTTTCGAAACTTAGGTTTTCTCAAGGTATTGAAAACAATTAAGGCATATTTCATATAGAAACTTAGGTGATTTTTAGAGAACTCCATATGTTTTTTAGAGCGAACAGTTATTCTCATCTTATCCAACAATATGTCCATTCATCCTTTCTAGCTCGGGCGTCTCCGAATAAAACCCGATTCTATCTGAAAATAGGTTGATATAATATTCTCAGCAGAGTATTTAAGTTTAGAGAACACAATGCCCTGAGACTCGGGAAAATAAAAAACCTGAAAAATCACGAGAGTTATGCAAGGTTTTTAGAGAAAAGCATTTTATAAAAAGATTGAAAGAAACTTCAACTATCTTTTTCTACTTTTACTTCTTACCTTTGCCCTTTCCCTTTCCTTTCTTCCCTTTCTTCTTTGCCATTAATTCTCTCCTCTACTTTGTTTTCTTCTATTTCCAATCTTCTTCTTTCCAGTCTTCGTCTTCTTCCCATTCTTCTTCCTCTTCGTCTTCTTCCTCTTCTTCTTCCTCTTTCCAGTCTTCTTCTTCGAACATGCTTTTCACCTCCAGTCTTTCCATAAATGGCACCACCCATAGTGTGATATTTATGCTTTTTCTTCCAAAAATATAGATGGAGAATGCTCATTTGAGGAAAAAAAGGTCCAACTGTTCTTCTTTTCTACCTTATATGCAAAAACGAATGGTTAGGCAGAGTATAGAGGCAACAGCCAAAGACTTTGCAAAAAGCAAATGAAACGCTGGAAAAGATTATAGGCGAAACAAATGATTACCCAGAATATGGAAATGGAATAAGTATCTTAAACTTATCAAATTTTCCGCAATAATACGTTCACAAATATTCCGCAGAATAGAGAGAAAAAGGCTTCTATCAGTTTCAAGTTTCGGTTTTTTCATATCTGCTTCCGAGATTTTTTTCTTAGGAAATGAGTTGACAGCAGTGGGCAAGTAAAGATCCCATTGGAAATAACTTAGAGCTGTTACTTGTTTCCTTTCTTTCTTCTGAATTTTGATGGAAGTTCTATCTTTTTTTTCTTTTTCATCTCTTCCTTCTTCGCTCTTTTCTGCAGCTTATGTTTCTCTAAACCTTCCGCTTTCCGTTTTCGGCTTTCTCGACCCATAAGACCACCTTCCAATCAAAATCTCATTCAGTCATCGTCTATGAACATGGATTTACACTACTCTGAAACCAGCATTGTCAATGTTGTCCTAACCTCGTCAATCCTTCTAATGCGATCAGTTATGATTTCCTCGAGTTCATCCACTGATTTCGCCCTAACTCTAACAATTATATCATGGACTCCATAGACAGAGTATACCTCATCTACCCCTTCAACTTTCTTCAAATCTTTCAGTACATCTGTTATCGAGCCTAGCTCAACATTCAGCAACACAAACGCTGTTGTCATTCAGACGATACCTACCTCTTCTCCTTTCCTTTCTCTTCGTCCCATGATTCCTTCTTGCTTAATTAGTCTCCTAACCGACAGCTAGCTGTCCTCTCGGAATGTGTAGCTGCATCTTGTGCATCTGAAGAACTGTGTTGAAGATTCTTCCAGTTTTCTGACTTGGACCATCCATACATAGGCAAGATTATTTCCACACCTAGAACACTTTATCCTAATCGTAGGAAAGGTGCGTAGCTTTTGTTCCCTCTTCCCTAATACTGCTATGCGTTCCTGAGGAGAATAGTTTAAAATCTTGAGAACAGTCGGTATGGGACGAGTTGCTCGCTTTTCGTAGCCACATTTTGGACATGAAAGCAGAAGAACAACTTTCTTTCTTTCCGTTTTCTTTTGCCGAATTAATTTCTTTCCACAACTAGGGCAAAAATCCATTTTACACGCTCTCCTTATTCCAGTTGCTCTTCGCTAGCTTGTTCGTTTCACTTCTTTCTTCTTGCATTATAGTTATCTTCGCTCCCATACTCTTTCACTCTTGAATTTGTGTCAAAAAAAAGAGGAAAACGGGAAATGGAAAGCCTAGTTTGTCATTCTGCTTTGCGTTTTCCTTTATTTCCTTTCTTCTTTCCTTTTTTCTTTCCCATTGTTCTACCAATCCTCTTTTTCGTAGTCTTTCCAGTCCTCTTCTTCTTTTTCCTCTTCCCAGTCTTCTTCCTCTTCTTCGAAGAACATTCTTAGTCCTCCAAAACTGCTTTAAAGCAAGAAAAGAGTATATATGCATTTCATCTTAAAATAAGCCGCAGATAATACTTTTTCTTTGGGAATAACTTTAGGATTAGGTTCT
>CAZALG010000242.1:0-3301 GCA_964485935.1 uncultured bacterium
ATATAAGTGGGTTGATATCTCCGGCGGGAAAGCGACTCTTCAGGTTAAAATCCTCACCCAAATGGTTCCTCTCGTACCGGTTAGCTTTTTGCTCATTCGTCCCAGGATTGCTCCGCCTAAAGTTCTTCCGGAAGGGCAGAAAGTCGACCTGGGAAAGCCTGAAACTGTCGCTAACACTACCTGGTTAAAAGTAGAACCCACTTCAAACAGGGTTTATGTCGATTTAGAACATGAGAAAGTTGTCCTGCCCGGGAGTGAGATGGATATGGAGATAAGCTTAAAAGATAATAAAGGAAACCCTTTGAGCGGAGAAGTAACTCTCTGGCTTGTGGACGATGCTATTTTCGCTTTAAAGAAAGAAAAAAATATCGATCCGCTGGATAATTTTATAGATCCCGTGAAATCACGCATAAGTGTCAGAGATTCTAGGAACCTTGCGATTGGAGATTTAAGATTAGGAGAATCGCCTGCGGGAGACGGTTACTACGAAGAAGAGGAAGAATTCGAAGGTCTGGGTAAAATAACTGTAAGAAAAACTTTTAAGACAGTTCCGTATTACAATCCGAGAATACTCGTTGGTTCTTCGGGTAAGACTACGGTTAAAATTAAAATGCCAGATAATCTTACTAATTTTGCTGTTCGGGCGGTAGCGGTTTCCGGAGCATCTCGCTTCGGTTCTCAAAAATCGAAAGTCGCCGTGCGTTTACCCGTTATTGTTCAGCCGGCTCTTCCGAGGTTTATTAGAATAGGAGATAAATTTAAAGCAGGAGGAATAGCCCGTGTTGTCGAAGGAAAGGGTGGAAAGGCAATATATTCGATTGAAACAAAGGGTGTAGACATTTTAAAGGGAAAAGAAAAAGGAACGACAACTCTTCCTTCTAAAGAAGCCTTACCCCTGTATGCAGACATGGAGGTTAGGGCTCCGGGATATGATGAAAAAGGGGATCTGCTTATAGATTCTGTTTCCTTTAAGATTGCCCTACAGCGTAGTTATGACAAAGCCGGTGATGCTTTCCAGGTAAAAATCCCTCTCCTTTTAGACAGAGAGCCCGTTGTAACTGATACTTTTGGTATTGTTAAATCCGATTCGGCATTTTACTGGAAAACTCTCACTGACAACCCAAGAAAAAACACTCTACACAGAGATTTAATTGTTAGTGATCAACTCGCGATACTTAAAGTGCTTTCAGCATTGTCATTTCTTATGCATTATCCTCACGGCTGCATAGAGCAAAAAGTCAGTTACGCGTACCCCGCCCTGGCCTATGATGACATCTGGGGACAATTGGGTCTCGAGTCTCCCGATCCTCATCTGAAGGATTATGTTAATAAAACTCTAGAATTTCTTAAAAAATCTCAGCGTCAGAGTGGGTTATTCGGCTACTGGCCCGGAAGTAGAGGGTATGTTTATTTGACCGCTTATGTTACAGAGTTTCTTCTTACGGTTAAGAATGCTAATGCCGGATATAACCTGGATGAAGAAATGATAAATAGCGCTTTGAGAGTTCTTAAAATGTCCTTGAGGTCGGACTATTCTCAATTTTTATCGGGTTATAGATATTACGAGCGCTGTGCTGCTATAAATACTTTAGCAATGGCGGGGGAAACCGATATAGGTTATATGCGTGAACTTGCTACCCAGAGCAATCAGGTCGATTTATTAAGTCAGTCGAGAATATATAAAGCCATTTTAATCAGTAACGCCAGGTTAGGTAGAACAACCAGTAATCTGGAGAAAGAGTTATGGAAAGAGACTGTGTTTAAACTGAAAGAAGGAGAAGAAGTCTTCGGAGGTTTGCAACAGAGGAGTATGCGAATAGGAGCGCAGGTTCACGCTTCAGAAATAAAAAATCTAAGCGGGTTAATTAGCGCCTTTTCTTTATCCGGTAAGTCTCCGGATAAAGTCGAGATGATGGTCAATGAACTTGTTACCCTCGGCAGTAGTGATGGATGGGGAAACACCAATGTTAACAGCAACGCTTTGCTCTCTTTACGTGATTATATGCAGGAAGAAAAAAAGAAAAAGCTTACAGCCGAGTTTGATCTTAAAGACGGAAATTCTAAAAATCGTATAAAATTCGACGGGAGAAAAGGAGCCCTACAGGTTGCTCTTAAAAGTAAAGAAGCCGGTAATGTTAGTTTAAAGTCTAAATCCAGGGACGAAGAATTTTACGTGGAGTATACTCAAAGTTATCTGCCGGAAAAATTGGGCAGCGCTGTCGCGGCCGAGCAGCATGGTTTTGTAGTAAAAAGAGAATTAATTTATGTTTCCAAAACGGATGCTCCTGATAAGAAAGTTATGCTCGAGAAGGCGGAAACCGTACATACTCTTAAAATAGGGAATATAGTCGAGGAGCATATACAGGTTGTAAATCCCAAAGACAGACATTTTGTCGCTGTTTCGGCACCGTTTGCCGCGGGATTTGAACCCCTTAATCCAAATCTGGAAACTTCTTCTACCGATGCTAATCCTTCCGGAAGGACTACCGATAAAGTGGATTATCAGCAATTTTTGGATGATAAAGTTGTATATTATTTTGATTATTTGCCGGCGGGCACTTATGATTTTTATTTCCGCCTGAGAGCGACGATAGAAGGAGAGTTTACACACCCACCGGCTAAAGCTGAAATGATGTATGAACTGAGCGTAAACGGTAATAGCCCCGGAGCTCGTATCGTAATAAAAGAAGAAAAATAAATATTTATTTGAAATTGATAAAGAAAGTAATTGGCAAAGTTAGACAGAAGTTTAAATCTATTGAAGATTTCAGGCCCTATTTAAAATTTCTTTTTTTAATTCCTGTCCTGTTTGTGGGTGTTGCCTTTATACACAGCCTTTTTTGCTGTCATATGGTAAAATGCGAACCTTCTTTTCTACTTTTGGAAAGGAATATGGAATTTTTAGCTTCAATAGAGAATAAAGAAGGTAATTTTGGGTACTGGACGCTGCCGGATTCTATTCCTCCGGGATTAGAAAAGATGACCCTCGCGGCTGAAGACCAGAGATTCTATTCTCACTTTGGTGTCGATTTTTTGTCTGTACTCAGAGCCTTCTGGAGTAATTATGTGGTTCGGAGAAGTTTTTCCGGAGCTTCTACTATTGCTATGCAGGTTTCTCGCCTGCAGGCTCCACACTCTAGAAATTGGTATTTCAAAATCAAGGAAAGTTTTACCGCGATCTGGCTTACGTTGTTTTACGGTCGTAACAGGGTCCTGCGTCAATATCTAAAAATTGCTCCTTACGGAAACGAGATATTCGGAGCTAATTACGCGAGCAGGCGTTATTTTCAAAAGCCTTTGA
>CAZALG010000243.1:0-3293 GCA_964485935.1 uncultured bacterium
ACCTGATACCGCCTTTTGTAGGCCCTCGAGCATCATTGTACTGAACTCTGAACCCCTGAAATACTTTAGTGGTGCCGTCATCCATCTTAACCGGTATAGTCACATGCAATTCACGCATCGGCCACCTTAGCATCTCGTGAGTACCAAGATCAAGCTTAAGAAACTTAGCAGCTTCATCTAACTGTGCTTGCGCAATTTTAAACGGATTTAGTTCTTCCATTAAATCAACCTCCTTCAAAAGCTAATTTCTTACCTACTCAAAAATTCAAATTTTTATAGCCAAGTTGAAATATACACAGATTACAAATAATGTCAAGGGTAAAAATTCATTCTTTGTGAATTTTTATTCACTTCTTATTGAATGCAGTAATAATTAGCCATAGTGATGAACGTGGAGACAACAAGCCCTTAAAATTTACGTTCAGACAAGCGAATTCTTCGAATCTGTTAATTAGTTATTTGTGAATTAGTTAATAGTAAAAAATTTTAAAGACTATAGTCCTACATGTTATAAACGAAGCTCTTAGCCTTTAGCTATTAGCTTAAAAAATTAAAAAACTTTGTGTCCATTGTGGTTTTTGTGTGAGAATATTTTTTTAGAAGGGTGGGAAGGGTTGGAACATTGCTATTGACAACTTCGTCTTGAATAATATACTTTAATATGAAAATTGAATCGCCTTTATTAATAACTGGTTACATGCTAATCGGTTTGGGAATATTAATTGTTTTATTTGCAAAAATCCCTTTTTTTTCTCATCTACCGGGTAATATAACAATTAAAAAGGAAGACTTTTTATTACATTTTCCCCTGGGTTTCTGTATTTTAGCTTCAATAATTTTAACAGTAATATTAAATCTTATTTTTAACAAAAAATAATAGAGGTAAAGTTTGAAAACAGACTCTCTTGTAATTATACCAACTTATAACGAAAATGACAATATAGAATCAATCATCGAAGAAGTGCTACTTCAGGGAAAGGAATTTGCGATTCTAATTGTTGATGATAATTCACCGGATGGGACAGGTGATACCGTCAAAAAAATCCAAAAAAAGAAATCTAAGGCTAAAGCTAAAAGAGTCCATCTAATTGAGAGAGAAAAGAAAATGGGTTTGGGAAGCGCGTATATTGAAGGATTTTGTTGGGCACTCGACAAAAATTATGATTTTGTTTTTGAAATGGATGCTGATTTTTCTCACGACCCTTCCACTCTAACAATATTACGAAAAACCCTCATTGAAGAGAAGGTTGATCTCGTTCTTGGATCAAGATATAAGAAAGGCGTAAACGTAATAAATTGGCCGATGTCTAGGCTTATCCTGAGTTATTCTGCAAATTTTTTTGCTAAAACGGTAACAGGTGTACCTCTATCTGATCTCACAAGTGGATTTAAGGGCATTAGAAAAACTGTGTTAAAAAATCTCGATTTCGATAAAATTGATGCTGAAGGATATGGTTTTCAGATAGAAATTCATTTTTATACCTATTGGAATGGGTTTAAAATCAAAGAAATACCTATCGTTTTTACAGAACGCAGAAGCGGAAATTCTAAAATGTCAAAAAAAATTATATGGGAGGCTTTCTGGCTCGTCTGGAAACTGGGGATACGTCGTCTAATTAAAAAAATATGACTCTTACGATAGGTATTGTTAACTATAATACAAAAGAAGATTTAAAAAAATGCATAAAATCAATATTACAGAACCCACCTAATTGCGATTATCAAATAGTTATAGTCGATAACAATTCAAAAGACGGAAGTAAAAATTTTATAAAAAAATTAAAACAGAAAAACATCAAGTACATTTTAAACAAAAAAAACAGTGGATTTGGGGCAGCGTGTAATCAGATTGCACAAACACAGAATTCTTCCTATATCTTATTTTTGAACCCTGACGTTGAGGTTAGCAAAAACTCGATAGATAAACTTATAAAGCTCTTAAAAAACGATGAAAAAATAGGTGTCGCGACGGGAAAGTTGCTTTACCCCGATGGTTCATTCCAACTTTCTTGCAGAAAGTTTCCGACAATTCTAAGAGTTCTTTTTGGAAGAGAATCTGTTTTGCGAAAAATCTTTCCAAACAACACGATTTCAAAAGAATATTTAATGTCGGAGGTTAACTACGATAAAATTCAATTTCCCGATTGTGTAAGAGGTGCCGTAATGCTTTTTAAGACTGAAGTTTTTAAAAAAATAGGTGGCTTTGACGAAAAATTTTTTCTTTTTTTTGAAGATACGGATATTTGTCTGCGCTTAAGGAAAAAAGGCTATGAAATAGTCTACCTATCTGAAGCTGTTTTTTATCACAGCTTAGGGGGAAGTACGAAGAAAGAAAAACTAAAAACGAAAATTGCCATTAATATATCCATGTTTTATTATATTAGAAAAAATATGAATTATAATTTCCTACTGCTTTCTTTACTTTTTATTGCTTTAATAACGAGACTTATTTTTGTTTTTATTGTATTATCTATAAAGGAAACAAGAAAATGATTCAAGAGAAAAAGCACTTTATAAGGTTTACGATAACTTTATTTGACATTATTATTCTAATATTTACTTACTGGTTTGCAGTAGCTATAAGAGCAATTATACCTTCTGCTTCAAATGAAATTATGGAATGGTACTTTTCCTATTATCTTAGAATATTTCCTATTTTCTTAGTTACATTCTCACCTATAATTCTTCTCAATAATTTAACTCTTCAGAAATTTCCAGTTGATAAATATAATTTCTATTTAAGAACCGTAATTTCAATTTTAGTGGCTATTGGTATATCCATAGCCATACTTTATTATTTTAAATTATTCAATCAAAGCCGTGTAGCTCTTTTAATTTTCGGATTACTCTCGATAATTCTTTTGATATTAAATAGAGAACTAATCTCAAAAAGTAAGAAAAATCCAATTAATACTATTGTGCTCGGAAAAGAGAAAGACGCGAAAGAAATTCAAAATCTTTTTTCACTTCATGACTTCTTTGGAATCAAAATTATGAAAGTTATCGACAAAGTTCCTCCGAATTTAACGGAAATTTTGAAAAAAGAACCAATTGAATGGGTAATCATCACGGGAAAAAAATATAGAAAGCACATTAATAAAATAGAAAATCTCGGTCTGACGGTCTCCTTTTATTTGTCAGAAGTATTTGGGGAAACCCACAGTTTTGTTTCTCTGGAGAATTCTTTGACTTCACCAATAATAACCTTCCATCCCTCTCCCCCCCATTATGCACAGCTATTTATTAAATATATATTAGATAGAATTTTGTCATTAACCGCAATATTACTCTTG
>CAZALG010000244.1:0-3279 GCA_964485935.1 uncultured bacterium
CCTCCGTGCGAGGGAGGCGCTCTCCCAATTGAGCTACTGCCCGTTATTAATATAATATGATACATCCCTTTGTCAAGCCCTCATTAATATATCAAATATTAAAATCCAAATAGTAAAATTACATATGAAAATGCAAAGATTATTTCTTCCTCTCCCGGCCGCAAAAATAGAAAAAACATTTGTGTTGTTCGTGCAATTCGTTGTCTCTCCTTTTTGGGGTGGAGTGGATTCTATATTCTGTCTTCTTGCTTCTGACTTCTTCGTTATATTTTTACATTTTAGCGTTCTATCCGTGCATATAAATATGAAGCCCACCCATTGACAAACCGTATTTTATAAATTAATATTAATTTAATAATATTTTATTTCACCCTGCCAAAACAATAAAAGGGAATTTTGTTAAATAATCTTTACTTATGTTCGCAAATTTGATTGTTTTGAAAAGTTAAGGTTTTAATATTTGACATCTTAAATTTTGGAATGATTTTTTTAGGATTAAAAAGATGAGAGAGTTTTGGTTATGTTTAAAAGGTTAATATTTGCAATTATATTATTCCAATACAGCACCATATATGCTCAGCGACCCCAGATCGAATTCAGGCATTTAAGAGTAAAGGACGGGCTGTCACAAGGCTGGGTGAGATCGATATGCCAGGATCAACAGGGATTCATGTGGTTCGGTACAAATGAAGGATTAAACAAATATGATGGTTATAATTTTACCGTTTACAAAAATAACCCTGAAGACACAAATAGTATTAGTAATAACGCCATCGAATCTATATATGAAGACAAAAGTGGAAACTTATGGATAGGCACAGAAAACGGACTAAACCTTTACGACAGGGATAATGACCGGTTTATCTATATTATCAATTTGCCCCGAAGAAGAATCTCCGACATTTGGAAAGTTGAAGACGGAAGATTATTTTTGACAAGTCGTTACAATGGTCTATATTTATATAATCCTAAAAATGATAGTATTATTTCTTTTTTGCATGATGAAAAAGACAAATATAGTTTGAGCAGTAACGAACTAACTAGTATTTTAATGGATAATAACGGTAATATTTGGATCGGCAGTTTAGACGGATTGAATCTATCGGATACTTTAAACTACAAGTTTGTCCGTTTTAAAAATGACAAAAAGGATAAAAATACCATATGTGATAATACTATTAGAACCTTATATCAAGACAGTAAAAACAGAATATGGGTAGCAACTAACACTGGATTAAGTTTATTAAAATATAAGAAAGGAGCACCTGAAAAATGTGTTTTTATCAATTATAAGCACAATACGAATAATAAAGCAAGTATAAGCGACGGAGCTGTTTTGGCACTTATGGAGGATAAATATGGTCGTTTATGGATTGGCATTGAAAACGGAGGATTGGACATTGTTGATTTAAATACTTTCAAAGAAAATGATTGTGTTTTTCACCATTATATAAATAATCCCGATGACAATACCAGTCTCTCATATAACTCTGTCTATTCTATTTACGAAGACCGCAATGGCAGCATGTGGTTGGGCACTTTTGGAGACGGTATCAATATGTACAATAAACTAACAAAAAATTTCACACATTACAAACAAGAGCCAAACAACCCCAACAGCTTAAGCAACAATTTCGTTAATTCAATTCTCGAAGAAGATGGTCATTTATGGATTGGTACTGACTACGGCCTGAATTTATTTAATAAAAAGAACAAAACATTTAAACACTTCATTCATGATCCACGCCATAACAAAAGCATAGGGTCAAGTGCAGTATTTGCCTTAGAAAAAGACAGCAGGGGTAATCTCTGGATAGGAACCTGGAGCGGCGGTTTAAATTTATACAATAGTAAAAACAATACATTTACCCGTTTCAAACATGATCTAAACGACGACAAAAGTATTGGAGCCAATAATATGTTCGCTATCCTCGAAGACCGAGATGGAAATTTATGGATTGGTACCATGGGTGGAGGACTTAATTTATTCAATTACAAAACCAAAACATTCAAGAGATATAAAAATGATGATTATGATGATAATACTATATCGGATGACTGGGTAAGAACCTTATTCGAAAACAGCTATGGTGAAATTTGGATGTCCTCAAGTATGACAGTCGAATTGCTTGACAAAAAGAGCGAACGATTTATACATTTTCCACATGATAGAAAGGATATTAAGAGCATTAGTTACGACGGCGCCAATATGTTCTTTGAAGACAGTAAAAAAAACTTATGGATAGGCACAATTGGAGGGCTGAATGTATTTAACCGGGAAGACAGCACTTTTAGCCATTACCACCAGAAAGATGGTTTACCAAACAATTGTATTAACGGAATACTGGAAGACGATCATGGTAATCTGTGGATAAGTACCAACAAAGGAATATCAAAATTTATTAATGGGATAAACCATCCCGAAAATCCGGTTTTCAAGAATTATGACGTCAGCGATGGACTTCAGGGAGATGAATTCAGACCTCGTTCGTTTTGTAAAGATAAAGAAGGCACAATGTATTTCGGAGGGAAAAACGGGTTTAACGCATTTCATCCCGACAGTATAAAAGAAAACCCGCACAAACCTCCAGTGGTAATAACTAAATTTCTTCTTTTTAATAGGGATGTTGCGATTGGAACAAAAGATTCGCCTCTGAAAAAACATATCAGTGTTACAAAGGAAATCGTTTTATCCTACAAACATTCGGTAATCACCTTTGAATACGCTGCATTAAATTTTGTGGCCCCCGAGAAAAATCAATACGCTTTTATGTTAGAAAGTTTCGATAAAGAATGGAATTACGTGGAAAACAAAAGAGAGGCAACCTATACGAATTTGAACCCGGGAACTTATATATTCAAGGTAAAAGGTTCTAATAACGATAATATATGGAACGAAGAAGGAACTTCACTTAAAATCGTTATCACTCCTCCCTTCTGGACGACCTTGTGGTTTAGGATTTCTATGATAATGTTGATAATTACGGCCGTTTATACAATTCACGAAGTTCGAGTCAGGAATATCGTAGAATACGGGCGTAAACTTGAGATTAAAGTCGCAGAAAGAACACAAGATTTGGAAAAATCCAATAAAGAGTTAGAGGATTTTGCCTCTATAGTATCTCACGATCTAAAAGCACCTCTTCGAGGTATAAACCTATTAGCAGGATGGATAGCAGAAGATTATGATGATGTACTCGATAAAAAGGGTAAGGAAAATTTAAGTAAGCTTAAAGAGAGAACCAGACGTATGAACAACATGATTCAAGGTATATTAGA
>CAZALG010000245.1:0-3233 GCA_964485935.1 uncultured bacterium
CAGGTTATCGCGTTTATTATAATAGGTTTTTTACTCGGAGACTCTGTTTTTGGTATAATCAACAGAGAAATGCTTTCTTCATTCTCTTCATTTAATATTTTTGTCCTCGGAATTACAGGTTTCCTTATAGGTGGCGAGTTAAAGAATGAAATCTTTAGAAAATATGGCAAGCAGTTTATCAATATATTGTTTTCTGAAGGTCTTCTTGCTTTCGTACTTGTTACGCTGCTTGTAGCGTCGTTTGCAAACTTGTTTTTTGATAATTCCGCCTTTGTTTGGGCTCTTGGTTTATTACTTGGATCAATCGCTGCCGCCACAGCTCCTGCATCTACTACAGATGTTCTCAAGGAATATAAGTCACGTGGTCCTTTAACTACGACTATTTTAGGTATAGTAGGACTGGATGATGGTTTAGGTCTTATTTTATTTGCTATAGCATCAAGTATTGCTTTGAGTATTACAAATACAAGTGCGGCACCAAGCTCTTCAATTTTCCTCCAAATCCTATACGATATTGGAATTGCTGTTGGGATAGGAATTCTGGGGGGGTGGCTATTATCTTTAATAGTGAAAAAACTAAGTGACAAATACGCTATTATTACTTTTTCTCTTAGCATAATAATTATAACTATCGGCAGCGCGGAATTATTGGAATGCGATACTCTTTTATCAGCTATGGCCGCAGGAGTTTTTGTAACTAATTTTATTCCAAGGAAGAGCAAAGAAATTTTCGGATTGACAGATGAATTAATGCCTGCTCTTTATATCCTCTTTTTTACTTTCTTCGGAGCACAGCTAAACCTGGAAAATTTAACTTTACCTATAGTTATGATTGCCGTAGTATATTTGTTCGGAAGAACATTAGGTAAAGGAATGGGAGCTACTTTGGGAGCCAAAATATCAAAAGCTCCTGAGACGGTACAAAAATATCTACCATGGTGCCTTTTCAGTCAGGCAGGAGTAGCTATAGGTTTATCAATACTCGCATCCGAACGCTTTCCGGGAGAGATAGGGAGTTCAATAGTTATTATTGTCACTGTTACAACCTTTGTCGTTCAAATCGTTGGACCATTGGCTATGAGAATAGCTTTAACTGGTGCCGGAGAAGCGGGTTTAAATATTACTGAAGAAGATATAATCAGAGAAAGCGAGGCTAAAGATATTATGGATCCAAGCATCCCTCTTATTTATGAAAATATGTCACTGGCGCAAATTTTGAAAACTTTCAGCGAAACAGATAATCTCTATTATCCGGTTGTAGATAAAAGGAAAAAACTATTAGGTGTCATCACTGTTGACAATATAAAAAACTCACTTATGACGAGCGGGTTAGATGCATTTCTGTTGGCGCATGACTTAATGGAACCGGTGATAGCAAAAGCCTCGCCTTCCTTACCGATGAGGGAAGTTCAGGAAATTTTAAGCCGGTACAATCTTGAGTACCTGCCGGTCGTTTCTTCTAAAGATGAAGTTCTCGGTTTTCTGGAAAGAAAACAGATTTCTAGAAAGATTTTTACGAAGTTGATTGAGCTACAGAAGCAAGCCGAGTCCTTGGGTTAAGAAAACCCTTAAGTCTTGATTTTTTTAATATTTTGTATAATAGGCAAAGTTTTGCGCCTTTAGTTTATAATTGATAAAAAATTTTTAAAGGAGGTGAATCGTGGAACTTATTAGAGGCTTTGATTTAACTACCGGAATTTAACAAAAAAACATCTGTATTTACACTTATAAACCTTTAGTCAATTATTATAACCTTGTTTCTTATACCTCAAAGGAAATCAAATAAATACTTTCCTTACTCGCATTAATAAATCGATCTTTAAGATAGAATCTGACACTCTTTTGGAGTGTTTTAACAGTAGGAAAAAACAGTATTGACTTTATTTCTAAACCATTTATATTACATCGTAAAAAAAGTAAAAAAACCGTGAAACTGAAAGACTTTTGGGTTTCTTCTATATAAGATTTTAGAAGCGTTGTTCTAACCAAAATAGGGAGGTAAGTTATGGAACTTATTAGAGGTTTTGATTTAACCGTTATAATTATCTATCTCGCCGCAATACCACTTTTCGGTATTTTCTTTAAAAGATATGTACACTCCGAAGAAGATTATTTTCTTGCCGGTAGAATGCTGCCCTTCTGGGTAATCGGCATGTCTCTTATCGGAACCAACATAGGCTCGTACGATTATATGGGTGCTGCCGGAGGGGCTTATCGTTTTGGATTAGCTCAGGCAAATTATGAATGGCTCGGCGCTATTCCGGCAATGATCCTTTCCGCGCTATTATTTATACCTTTTTACTGGAGAAGCGGGGCATATACTGTACCCGAATATTTAGGGAAAAGATACAGTACCGCCGTAAGAACAATAGAAGCCATTCTTTGGTTTCTTTTCCTTGGAACTGTTCTTGGAGTGTTCTTATGGGCAAGCGGGCTAATGCTGTACACATATTTGAACTGCCCTATATGGTTAGGGATACTTATTGTTGCAGTAGTAGTTGCAATTTATACTGTTACAGGAGGTCTGGCGGCTGTCGCGATGACAGACGTTGTTCAAATGCTCGTAATGCTTGTCGGTGGACTTGCGGTAATGGTAATTGGTTTTAACTTAACAGGTGGATGGACTGGTCTTGTAGATATGATAAAACCGTTACATCCGCAACATTTTAATCTATTCCAGCCTCTTGACAGTCCCGACTTTCCATGGCTGGGAATAATTCTTGGACTTGGTCTCGTTCTCTCTCCTGCCTGGTGGTGTTGTCATCAAGCTATCATCCAGAGAACTCTCGGAGCAAAAACTGAATGGGACGCGAAAGCATCTATGATGGGAGCCGCATTCCTTAAGATGTTTGTTCCTCTTCTGGTTGTACTCCCCGGGTTTTTCGCTTTAGCGCTTTGCAAAGACCCTTCTCAGATTACAAATCCCGATCAGGCTTTTCCATGGGTAATGCGTAATTTACTTCCGGTGGGCCTGAGTGGTCTGGTATTCGCGGGATTTATCGCGGCTTTACTTTCATCGATGGATTCTACTATCAACTCGGCTGCAGCATTATTCACAAGAGACATCTACCAGAAATTCATTATGAAGGATGCTTCTGATAGACACTACTTGATTCTTGGAAGAGTAATAACTGTAATTCTAATATTAATTGGAATGGCGTTCGCACCAGTAACCAATCGTTTCCCGGGGATATACAGAGCAATGCAGGAACTTTTAACCATATTTCAGGGAC
>CAZALG010000246.1:0-3229 GCA_964485935.1 uncultured bacterium
ACATGTGCAAATTTTTTTTGTTTTTTTTGCGGTTAGCCGTAAGCGGTAAGCCGAAAGTGTTTTTCTCCCTATATCCTAAGACCCAAAACCTAAGACCTAATACCTTCTCAAATCTTCTTGCGTTGTGCGAAATGCTTTCTTATTTTGCAAAAGAGTTTTATATTAAAACATTGATTTTCAAAGCCTTAATTTTTGGAACGGTTCTTGTATCTTAAGTAAGTAGCTCTTTAATAATTTAGTAGAATATGGTTTAAAGTGGTTCCCCAGATAATATTTGTTTTCTCTTATACGATAATCTTATAGGAGGTTACAATGTCAAGAACAAGTAATAAAAATAATAAGTTTAATACCCCATTTGAGTTAAAGGGAAGTTTAGGAAAATCTTTCACGATCGATATAGATGGACTTTTATTGGAAGGGGATCTTGTTTATGACTACGCATATAATATTCATCTGTTGATAACTGTTCCTGACACAATCTGCGGAGGAGATAAATCTTTCTATAAGATTCTGAGTCTATGCAAAAACAACTCTGCAAATTTGAACGTAAACTCCTGTTTCTTTGTACCCTTTTACGTGGAACACTCAGACACGTCTGTTTTTTCATTGTATTAAGCCTGTTCTAAGTTCAGCGAGGTTTTCCCTCGCTGAACTTAGAATTATTTGGAAATTTTCCTTCTTTTATTAAATAACTTTTTATAACTTAGCTTTTGGCTCTTAGCCTTTAGCTGTTAACTAAGAAACAACAAGAAAAAACTTTGTCGGGCTTTGTGTTATACTAAGGTTTCGAGTTCCGTGTTTCGAGTAAAAAACCCAACCAACCATCCAACCATCTCACCAACCAACACTTTAAGGTCTTCTGACTTATGGCTTCTTATTTTTATCTCTTATACAATCCTACAATTTCCCCCTTAGCCAGAATATGTCCCTCCATTTTGTCGAGTAAATCGTACTTATCCACAGTACCTTCTGTCTTTAACATTTCATCCAGTGCATAAACTTTGAAATGATAATGATGAAAACCGGAAGGCGGACAAGGGCCTCCGTAACCAGGACGACCGTAATCCGTCATACCTAAATCAGCTATTTCACTCATTTCAGCATTTTCTTCAAAACCATCTAATTCAGGCGGAATGTTGAAAACGACCCAATGAACGAAATCTCCACTCGGCGCATCCGGATCATCACATATCAAAGCAAGTGATTTAACACCTTCGGGAAGTCCTTCCCAACTAATCTGAGGAGAAATATCTTCCCCATCGCAGGTGAACTTATCCGGTATCATTTTTCCATCTTTGAAAGAAGAAGAAAAGACCTTTAAATTATCCATCTCTACCTCCTTTAATTTTATCAAATAACAAGAAAGACTTTTAAATTTTAAGCAAAAAAAATAACCTTAGTTTGGTATCAAAAAGAAACTCAAATTCACTATCAAGGCGCACCCTTCTCATTTAATTCACTCTCCATCTCCTTAAGATAACCTTCCTTTAATTCGTAGTAAAAACGCATCTTTAACCAATCAAAATCGTTCATCAGTTTTATTGCCTTTTCATTACCAATATTTTCCATTCCATATCTTCTCCCAGCACGAGAACCTTTAACACACCATTCTCCAAACGGACGACTGGCTCCCTTATTGCACCATATATTTAGGAGATATATTCGTGTTTGTCTCTTTATTTTTTTTGAATGTTCACTGGCAAGCTGGACGCATTCTCTGAAACCAGCGCGCCACGAATAAAAAGGAGAAGCATTGAACCTACTTAAAGAAGCAACCTTAGCCATATTTTTATGTGGTAAAGTAACAAACATGTCCAAACCATAATCTTTGACACCTTCAAAAATGTTTTTTGGCAATAATTTCACCCCACCATTACTATAAGTTAAATCGTTTATAGCATTTCTGCTCGACCACATATAGAAAAAATCTTTAGAAAGCTGCGAAGGAACATCATGGAAACTAAGACTATCTAGAATATAAGCATCACCATCAACAACAAAAAAATAATCGGTTCTTGCTAGCTTAGCGCATTTTTTATGCGCTTTTAGAATTCCTTTCACTCCGTGAACCCTCTGCGCGTAAGGGAAACGTTTTTTCAGTCTTTTCCAGTGTTCCTCTGCTAATGGTTCATCATATGAAAGAAAAACTATATCGAATTTTATTTTCTGCTCTTTTTTCACTTGTATATCCTGTTAATAAAATAATTAATCTCTTCTGCTGCTTCCTGCTGTCCCCTTCCATTCATAAATTTTCTACTATTTTTTAAGATTTCTACACTTCTAACTTTTGAATTAAGTTCTTTTTTGACTGCTTCAAGTAAAATTGACTTGTTCAACTTTCGGGGATCTATTCTTAGGGTAAGATCATACTCGGCCATTCTGTAAGTATGAACTTGATCGACAGGATTGCTAAGATCCGGCACTGATATCGAAGGCACCCCCAAATATGCAAGTTCCCATGTTGTCATAAAAGTACCCTTACATACAACTAAATCACTTGCAACCATTAACCTATCCATCTTCCAGTCATAATCCTTAACAATGATACTATAATCATCAGCAAATCTCTCCAGATACTCCTCATAAAGTTCACCTGTCAAAAGTATCAATTTCAGATTTTCCCCCTGCAACTCTTTAAAAACGTCTACACTTACTTCTAGTAATCTATTTCTATCCTTATGCCTTCCTCCGGTTGTAACGAGAATAACTTTATCTTTCCTTTTAATACCCAATTCATCTCTCGCTTTATTCTTATCCTTTAGGCTATATTCAAACTCACGAATCACAGGACCTACGAACGTAACGTGAACGTCAAAATCATAAGGAATCTTGTGAAATCGAGACGTATCAACAAAAATAACATGATTCGCTTTCTTAACTGCCGGAATAATCGGATGTTTTTTATTATATGTTTCAAAAAACCAGTGTGTAATTAAAATAGAGGGAATTTTAAGCCCTTTTGTTATATGTAGAGCAATAAAAACTTCGTCCGCAACTACTAAATTGGGTCTGAACTTGCGAATAAGGGACCAAATCCTAAAGCCCGCTTTTAAGGATAGTTCATCTTTTTGTCTTAATTCAAGATTAAAAGCTTTAATCCCATTATTGAGAAAATAAATATATCCTTTATCATAAGAGGCAACAAGTATTGATAAATCCTTATTCATATTTTCGAGCTCCCCCAGAATAAGTGAATCGTACATAGCATGACTAAAACCACGTCCGCGAG
>CAZALG010000247.1:0-3216 GCA_964485935.1 uncultured bacterium
ATTCGCTTCGTTTCTTAAGGCTGATATTTCATTACCTTTTAACATTTATATTTTCACTTATCCCTGTTAAGCATAAGCTCTTCGCCCACTCTTTTTACTATTGATTCCTCAACTATTTTCTTTTTAAGTAAAGCTCCCTCCAAAAGTGCATTATCGCAAACAACATTAATTAATCGAGGAACTCCCGAGGTAAAATCATATATAAGTTTATGAGCTTCATCACTGAATATTCTTCCTGTAGCGCCTGCTTGTTCTAACCTATAATTTATATACTCTTTCGCGGAACTGAGTGTAAGCGGGGGAAGACTAACAACGGTAGAGACTCTTTGCCTTAAAGAAATATTGTCTTTGATTTTTTCATACATATCTCCCATTCCACTCAATATAATCGTTACCAGACGATAACCTTGAAGCTCCAAATTCAAAAATCCTCTTATTTCCTCCATTACTTCCGGATTTGTAATATTGTTGGCTTCATCGATAAGAATTACTGTACTTTTATTAGCTTTATGCCTGCGCTCAAGCTCACCTATCAGCTCAACTTTCATCTCTGTTCTGCCTTTAGAGTCAAATCGGAGCCCAAATAATTCTCCCAACTTTTTATCAAACCAGATTGCGGAAAAATCCGGCTGTGTAAGCGTCAAAAGATTGCCGGAATACCTCTCTTCTTCTTCAAGATCAGCAAAAATTTTTCTTATAATAGTCGTTTTGCCACAACCAATACTACCGGTCAACAAACCAAGTGCTCTATTCTTTTTTACAACGTGTAATAATTTAACGAGTGCCCTGGTATGTTCAGGACCGCTATAAAATAAATCGGGGTCGGGAATATCCCCGAAAGGTTCTTTATCTAATCCGTAAAAAGCTTCGTAATTCATCTATTTTCTCCTACAGAAAAACAATTTTTTTCTCCTCGAAACCCTTATCTTTTGGACTCGAGTTATCTACCTCTACCTTTTCCTCTTCTTCCGAGAAGATATCCACGGGAATTTTCTCTGATTTTTCTTCTTTAGATACAAATCCAAGAAGACTCTTAACATCTTTAAATTCAGGATTAATACCGTATATTTCTTTTAAAACATCTTCCCCTATCTTCATTTTACCTGAATTTCTTAAAGCTTCGTAGATAGAGTATAATTCCTCTAATTTTTCCTCTCCTTCCAATTCTCTAGCCAAATTTAGAGAATCACCAAAAGAACCTTTTTGCCTTAATAAAGCAACCAACAATCTTTTCGAATTATGAGAACTATCCAATTCCAAAACTCTTCTATAATTAGCTTCTGCCTCAAGAAGTAAATTCTCTCCGTGGAAACCTTTTCCAAGAGCATACCTCAAATCGATTTCATCTTTAGGAGGTTTGGGGACAAAAGCCTTTAACTCAGGAAGAATTTCACCTCTTGTATCTTTAAATACAAGAGCCTTTACCTTTTCATCTTGAGGATATCTTTCCTTTAAGGTTTTCCCAACTTGCTGTGCAGCTTTTTCATTCCCAAGAAAAGAATAATATTCGAAAGCTTTTATATAATTATCTCTCGCCTCATCAGGAGAACCTATTTCCCAAAGGAGCTCACCCATCTCAAGAAAAGAATCTGCATCGAATTCACCATCTATTTCAATTTCTACCGGACAAATTATTTTTTTTATTTCTTCAGGAAAATCTTTAGAAATAGCTATAAGGTCTCCAACACTGCCACCTTTTTCGAGGAATTCTACCGTGTATTCTTTAAACTCTTTATAAAACTCTATCTTTGAATATCCTTTGATTATCTTGAGAAGTTCTTCCAGATTTTTACTTTCTTTGTAACCCTTCAATGCATTAACTATTAGGTTAACGTTTTCTTCTCTCAAAAAATAGCCTCCTATTCTTTATAAAAATCTTATATACATTAAAATAAACAATTTACGCTAAAAAGTCAAGTGTTATGGGATTCCACATAAGTTTTAAACCGAAAAGAAAAGTTTTGACGCAAAATATAAACAAAACATAGAGTAACTTTTTAATCGAAATGCAAAAATTAAATATCAAAAAGGAAAATTATAAATAAAAATTTAAAAATAAACAAAAAATATAGCAATATAAACGGCAAAAAACTTTGCATTTTAATATGTCATTTTGATTTCTTATTTTTGATATTTAAACTCTCGTAAAAGGGAAAATATTGTTTTTCAAAACTCAATTAAGCGATTACCTGACAAAAATCGCTATAATTAGTGGTAGAATGGCGTAGCCCATGAAATAATAATCTTTTGAAGTAAATTTGAACTCGTTAAGCATTGTCCTTTTCCCGCCAACCTGATATGCTTTAGCGTGAAGTCCCAAAGCTAATTGCTCCGCTTTTATAATAGAAGAGTGCACTATTGGAAAAATCAAAGGAAAAATATCTTTTTCTAACCTGACATAACCGCATCTTGCCTTCTGAGCCATCACAGCTCTTTTCCCTTCCCTGAACATAAAAGGGATAAAACGAAAAACTAAAATCATAATCATAGGAATTTCTCTTAAGGTTTCAGATTTAAAACGAAAAAAGAAATTAGATAAACTATCGGCAAGATCGAAAGGGGAAGTCGTAAAACCAAAAAGCATAGCGCTTAAAACAAGTAGAAAAATCCGAACCGAATAAAATATTCCTTTGTAAAAACCCTCAATCGTTCCATTTAATACTCCTAATTTGAATAATATTTCCCCGGGCGTTAAAAATAAATGTAAAATAAACGTCAATAGAAACAACAGCAAAAACGGTGTAAAACCTTTAAAAACTTTCCCGGGAGGTAGTTTGGAAAAGAAAAAAGGGATAGATATAATCAATGAAAGTAAAATATAAGCTACGGTACTATTTACGAATAGAACAGATATAAAGCACGTAAACACAAACAACAACTTACTTTTTGGATTAAGAGAATGAATTAACGAATCTCGCGGATAAAAAGCAAGTTTCACTTATTATTAATTATACTTTTTATTAAACCCAGGAAAAGCGGAGAGGGATTTTCAAGACGTGCTTTAAATTCCGGATGCGCCTGTGTGGCTACAAAAAACGGATGATTCGGCAATTCCATAAATTCCATAAGAGGCTCACCTCCGGGAGGTCTATGAAAGCCGCTAAAAACAACCCCAGTTTCTTCAAAATCCTTGATAAACTCAGGATTAACCTCATATCTGTGTCGGTGGCGTTCAAGAACCACAGGTTCTCCTTTATCTAAAATACCAAGTCTGAA
>CAZALG010000248.1:0-3214 GCA_964485935.1 uncultured bacterium
ACTTTTCGAAATAGTCTGGCACGTTATTCGGTTAGCTTGAGCGGCTGGTTAGGCTGTAATTATACTAACGAAGTGAAATAAGTTTTTTTGTTTCTGTGAATGAACCTGCATGTAAACAACAAAAATACATACCACTCGAGAAGGCCGATGCATCCCATTGGATAAGATGTTTACCCGCTGATTTTTCCCCGTCAATTAAAGTTTTTACTAATCGCCCAAGAGGATCATAGATTTTCAACGTTACATACGATTTGTACGGAAGTTCGTAACTGATGGTTGTTTCTGGCTTAAAAGGATTGGGGAAATTATTGTTGAGTTTAAACTGTTTGGTATTTAACCTGTTCTCAT
The DNA here is from genome assembly GCA_964485935.1 of uncultured bacterium. GTDB lineage: Bacteria > Hydrothermota > UBA3072 > UBA3072 > UBA3072 > JAFGHJ01. The sequence goes on from CAZALG010000248.1 coordinate 349, forward strand.
CAATTCCTGTAGCGTTCTGAAATGAAATCCAGTTGATATTAAAACCACCCTTAACAACTTCTAAACGGAGTAGTTTATTTTCACCGGTTTCTATCGTGATATCCGACAGGGAAACGGTCTGCCATTCCTGCCATCCGGAAGTATTGGGAATACTAATCGTGCCAAGCTCAATGCTGTCAACAATAATTTTTAATCTGCCGCCCGCACTGATTGAGGCGATACGCACATCGAGCACGGATATTTCATCGTTTACATCAACCGTATAGGTCATCCATTCGCCATCATTAATCCAACCGACATTATAGCCGCCTCCAGTATCGCTGCATGTTTCAATATCTACGTCATCAGTTCTGTACTGACCGCCGCCATTACCGGTATCTGTGTCAAAATACGATATCGTGTTACCTCCGATGTCGTAGTTTTCTGCTTCTATTTTCCCGGGAATTTGAGCAGGCGTGCCCAAATATGGACCAGGCACAGGCAATGTCAACACAGAGGCTGACGCTGAAGGATGAGAGTAGCCGTCACTATTCTTACCGATAACACGATACATATACATGGTGCTACCTGATAAACTGGAATCGGTAAAAGCAGTATCGTTAGCAGTGTTATATCCAATCGAATCAAATTGAGTGTCGCCGTATCGTTCTATTAAGTAGCCGTTTTCATTAGAAATATTATTCCAGACAATATTTGCCTGATCATACGAAGGCGATGTGGCGGAGATGATGTACGGGGTTTCCATATTGTTTTGCGTCTCTTTTGGGCCTTCCGCCCAGGGGTAAGGCAGGAGCGGATCTTCTTTAAAATCGAACCAGTCGAAATCGGCAGGATTAACATTATCGGTTCCATTCCCTGATGCATACATCCCAATAAAAACGCCGGTAAAGCCCCCGATGACTTCTGTAGACAAGTTTTTCGTTAACGAGGAACCTATCAGCCTAGCTGTTTCTCCTTCCTGCTGTATCCAAAACTGGTACTGAAGCTCTGTTGCACTGATTCGTAAGATGATATCACCTTCAGGAATTTCTTTATACCTGAGTTCAACAACTTCATCCTGCAAATATTTCCGGAGCATAATCACTCGTTCTTCACCAAGCATCGTTATAAGAAAATCGTAATGATTTTTATCATTCCCACGGACCACCAGCCCTGCTTCTTCATTCGACGCAGTAGGCGTAAAACTGATTTTTGTCGATGCAACGATGTTGAATGCTGTTTGTCTACGGCAAATAAACGCCGGTGAGTTTTTCTGATCAAAACTTATTTCCGAACCATTGAGTCTGAGAAAGCCGGGGTTTGTCGTAAGTGACCAATCGGCAGCATGAGGATTACGGACAAAGTTCCAAGATAGTCTAAGTTCGGTGCTCTCGAAATCATCCCGGATGGAATCCTCTTCCCAGATATGCTGCGGTAAATCTGGGACAGTGTATTCTTCCTGAACGATGCCGTCGGTTCCCACCTTGGGCCAGCCGTCTTCGTCCCAGGTCACAGGTGCCAGGAAGGTTTCACGGCCTAAATGATGATAGTTTCCGCCTTTAGGCCTGATTCCGAGACACACTAACCACCATCCGTCAGGTGTTTCTACAATGTCGGCATGGCCTATAGCCTGAAATGGATTATCAGGATCATTCCTGTGTGATACGATCGGGTTTATGGGGCTTGCTTCATAGGGACCCCAGGGTGAATTGCTTCGTTGAATTACTTCACTGTGATCGTAACCAGTTCCACCTTCCGCAGACATTAAGTAATAATAATCGTTTATCTTATACATATGAGGACCTTCAGGTGCTGCACCTCCAAGTCCTTCTGCTATTTTTTGGAGTGGCTCATAGAATGTTTCTGTTTCAGGGTTTATTATCCCGAGTAAAAAACTATCAAAGCCGTCAGCATTGTTAGGACAATGGTAATACATGCTATCATTTTCGAACATTAATGAAGCGTCCATATTCCAGTCTCCTACCCAATGCGGATCAGACCAGGGTCCAGCGGGATTTGCAGCTGTTACATAAAAAGCTCCTTGTGAACCTTGACCGCCGTAGTTGGTACAGGTGACATAGAAAGTACTATTATGATAACGTATCGTGGGTGCATATAGGCCTTGATGGCTCGATTCACATCCCATCAGAGGATTGTTGCTTGCCCGTGAAAGAACATATCCAATCAATTTCCAATGCACCAGGTCTTTACTCTGGTAGATGGGTAATCCGGGAAAATATTCGAAAGTCGATGTTACCAAATAATAGTCATCATCGACGCGGCAAATACTCGGATCAGGATTCATCCCCGTGATGATCGGGTTTTGAAATGTTGTTTGTCCATGGACTTGATAGGTAAGCATTATTATGCCAAAAAATATCAATATTGTTAATCTGATTTTCATAGTTTTTGTTCCTCCGTAAGTCGAAATCTCATGATTATATTCCTTTTATCGCCTAACATAGTTTATACATCCTAATATTTAAATTATAAAGAAAATATAATCTCTGTCAAGGTTTCTGGTCAGGTTTCTGGGGTCAAATCTCAACACTTGACAAGGTTTCTGGGGTCAAATCTCAACACTTGGCAATTTCATATTAGTTAGAAACTAACAACAAAAAAATCAGTGTTTATCCGTGTTCATCTGTGGCTAAATTTTTAGTTGGTTCGTTAGGTTGTGGGTTCGTTGGTTCGGATTTAGACTAATTGACTAATTTACTACTTAACTAAAAACGAAGTTTTTAAGAAATGGCTGCCCTTGACACACAATCTTTTTTGAAAAATCTTTTAAGTTTTCTAAAACTATTTTTGTTTTTTGATTTTTCTTTTTTAGGGGGGTAGGGGACTAAGGACTGTCGACTGGTGACTGAAGACTAGATTATCTTTT
>CAZALG010000249.1:0-3169 GCA_964485935.1 uncultured bacterium
TATCATTTCTGGCAAGATCAACAAGCATAACATGCTCTGCGAGTTCTTTTTCGTCGCTCAGAAGTTCTTTCGCGAATTTTTCATCTTCTTCTTCGTTTTTACCTCTTCTCCTTGTACCCGCGATAGGATTACTGGTAACAAGACCTCCAGCCTCCAGTTTGATTAGCGTTTCAGGAGAGGACCCCAGTATATACAGGTCGTCAAATCTGAGGTAATACATGTACGGAGAAGGATTCGTAAGACGGAGAGCTTTATAAATATTAAGAGGATCTTTCTCGTTTGGAGCTTTGAATCGCTGGGATGGTACAACCTGGAATATATCTCCGGCAAAAATATACTCTTTGGCTTTTTTTACAACTTCGCAATACTCTTTTTTGGTAAAGTTTCCGGTGAATTCAACTTTACTTCCTTCGCATAAATTATACTCCACTTCTTCAGAAGTTTTTATTATTTTTGTAAGTTCTTCGATTCTTCTGTTGTCGTCATTATCTGTGTATAAAATTATATCCACTGTATCATTCTTATGATTGAAAAGTATAATTTCCGAAGGGAACATGAAGTAAGTTTCCGGTGTTTTCATTTCATCGGGATTATTATCAGGAATTTTTTCGAAAAATCTGACAGTATCATAAGAAAGATAACCGACCGCTCCTCCGGAAAAACCCGGGATATAAGGATAATTTTCGACTAAAGACATCAATTCTCTTATTTTGTTAAGAGGATTGCCTTTTTCTTTAAGTTTTTCTCCGAAAATTTCAATGTAGATATTTTCTCCGGTACTTTTTAATGTTATAAAAGGTCTTCCACCTAAAAGCGAATGTTCGCCTCTTTTTCTGATATGTACCATGGATTCGTAAATAAAACTAAATGGATCATCCTTGTACGCTCTTTCGAATACTGCTTCGGGAGAAGCCTTTATTTTGATCTTCTTATGTAAAAATTTAATTTTTCTCTTTGACGTGGTTTGCTCCACATATCCTCCTGAGTAAATATGTGAATTCAGGAAAAGAAATGTCTATACATTCTGATTCTAAAAGAGTAGTTTTTCCTTCTGCTATGACTCCGGCAATCGCTAAAGCCATTCCTATTCTATGATCTTCGAAGCTTTCACAGACATTCCCTTTTAGTTTGGTGGGGCCTTCTATTATAAGTCCGTCCGGTTTCTCTTCTATTTTTGCCCCCATTTTCTTTAGGCCCTTAGCTATAGCGTAAATTCTATCTGTTTCTTTTACTCGTAATTCCTTGGCATTTCTAATCTCTGTTACTCCTTTTGCTTGAGTGGCAGCCACAGCTATTATAGGTAGTTCATCAATTACTTTGGGTATAATATCTCCTGAAATTGTTGTTCCATTTAATTCATTACCTTTTACCAGTAGATCAGCTGTAGGCTCATAACTTTTATTTCTTTCATTATTAATAGAAATATCCGCACCCATACTTTTTAAAACTTCGAGAATACCTGTTCTGGTTGGATTTATTCCTGTATTTTTAATAAGTATTTTTGAACCTTTAATTACACTCGCAAGTACCATGAAGAAAGCCGCCGATGAAATATCTCCGGGTATAGCTATCTCTTTTGCCTTTAAATTATTTTTTTCTTTTATAGTTATTTTATTTTCAAAGGACTCAACTTTTGCTCCAAATAAATTTAACATTCTTTCTGTGTGGTCACGACTCTTATTCGGTTCCGTAACAGAAGAATTTCCTTTCGCGTACAGTGAAGCCAGAAGTATAGCAGATTTTACCTGGGCGCTGGCAACAGGAGTTTTATAATCTATTGCTTTGAGTTTTTCTCCCTTTATCGCAAGTGGAGCAAATTTATTGTTGTCTCTTCCTGTTATTTTTGCCCCCATTAAGTTTAGAGGTTCTATAATTCTTTTCATTGGACGTTTTAAGAGTGAGCTATCACCCGTTAGAACTGAAAAGAAATTTTGACCCGCCAGTAATCCTGATAGTAAGCGCATGGAAGTACCGGAATTGTTACAGTTTAATATATCGGTGGGTTCTTTTAGTCCATTTAAACCTTGACCTTCTATCCTTATAACCGATTCGTTTTTCAGGATTGTAATACCCAGTTTCTTAATAATTCCGAGAGTTGACATACAATCGTCGCATTTGGAATAATCTTTAAGTATAGTTGTTCCTTCGGCAATTGAACCCAAGATTAAACCTCTGTGTGTGATAGACTTATCTCCGCCTACCTTGATTTCACCCCTTATTTTAGAAGATTTCGATAGAATCAGTTTCACTTTTTATCCTTTATCATATAACTTCCCAGAAGCTTAAAGTATTTTACCACTTCTTTTAAAGTTTTAACCGCGTGTTTGCAATTTTCGTCTTCCATACTGCCTTTAAAATCTATGTAAAAAAGATATTCGTATGGTTTTCCCATAACTGCTCTCGATTCCAATTTGGTCAGGTCTATGTTTCGGAGAGCAAAAATACTCAGGCATCTGAATAGTACTCCGGGTTCATTTTTTACGCCGAAAACGAACATTGTTCTTGCGTTTTCCCCTGTGTATATTTTTCTATCTTTTGATATAATAAGGAATCTTGTAAAATTATCCGGGTGTGACTCAATATTCTTTTTTAATTTTTTGAAGTTGTATAGTTTTGCGACTTGAGGTCCTGCTATTATTGCCACATCCGTGATTTTTTGTTCCTTTACGATTTTTGCGGCGCCTGCGGTATCGTAAACTGATACTACTTTATATTCAGGATGAGAGGAGAGAAAATCTCTGCATTGAGCTAGAGCTTCCGGATGGGACCAGACTTCTTTAATGGATTTTATAGCGGTTCCAGTAGGAGCTAGTAGATTATGTTCTATTCTAAGTCTTACCGCGCCTATAACCCAGAGGTCATACTCGAGCAGTAGATCATAATTCTGATGAATACTTCCCGTAAGAGAGTTCTCGACCGGGACAACACCATACGTTTCTTTCTTATTTTTTACCCTTTCAAAGATATCCTTAAATGTTCTTACTCCTTCTCTCTTTATGTCTTTTGGAAAAAATTTATTGGAAGCAACGTCACTGTTGCAGCCAGGTTCCCCTTGATATATTACTTTTTTCATATTTTCCTTCCCACTACTTTTGCTATGTTTTTTAAGTCATCCATTAATTCTTTGAATACTATAGGCTTAACGGATTGTTTTCCGTCGGAAAGAGCT
>CAZALG010000250.1:0-3164 GCA_964485935.1 uncultured bacterium
TCAAATGGATGAATTACGATAAGATGTGGTTCTGGAATTGTAATTGAAGCGAGTTGGTTTAGAGGCGTTTTTGTGCCATAATAATCTATCTTGAGGTCTTCTACAAGAGCTGGAGAAGCTCTTCCTGTTTTTATATTGGCAAATTCATCAGAAACTATAGAGAATGTTTTTTCCATTTTTTCAACCATTTGTTTCTTGAGAGCCTTATCCATTGTTTCCTCCTTTAATGATGGTTCCAATGTTTTTTTCCATGATTACCTTTTTTAAATTATTTTTAACTTCACCATTGAAAACAATTATAGGTAAGTTGTTATCCATTGCTAGAGAAAATGCGGTCAAGTCCATGATTTTTAAACCCTTATTTAAAGCTATTTTATAAGTAACTTCTTTGTAAAATTTTGCATCAGGAAATTCGTTCGGATCTTTTTCGTAAATTCCTTTAACATTGGTGGATTTAAGCAAAACGTCAGCATTAATCTGTAAAGCGCGGAGAACAGCGGCTGTATCAGTGGTGAAAAAGGGATTACTTGTTCCCCCGACAAAAATCAAAACATGTTTTTGAGTAAGCAATTTTATTGCTTCAGTTCTGCTAAAATTACCTCCTACAGAGGGCGAAATTGGTATTGCAGAGAGAACAGAGTTAGGAACTTTAAGTTTTTTGAGCGCCAAAGAAAGAACTCCACCGTTTATAGTTGTTGCTATCATTCCTAATTCATCAAGTTCCACAGACGATATTTTGTTTTTTTTGGAACTTTCCAATCCTCTTAAGATATTCCCGCCTCCCACAACTATACCTATATCAACTCCTCTTTTGTGTAGGTATTTTATGTCCGAGGCAATAAGATTTAATTTCTCAAAAGAAATAACTTCTTCTTTTGTTTTAAGAAATTCTCCGCTTAATTTTATTAATATCTTTTTGTATCTCGGTTTACTCTTCTCCAACCTGAAACCTTTGGAATCTTCTTACGACTATATTTTCCCCAATAACGGATATTTTCTCCTTTATTAAGTTACCTATGGTCGTGGACGGGTCCTTGTAGTATTTCTGTTCTAATAGAACTACTTCGCTATAGAACTTTTCAAGCTTGTTGGCAATAATATTTTCCTGTATTTTTTCAGGCTTGTTCATCCTTTTTACCTGTTCTTCATAGATAGCTTTTTCTTCTTTTAGTATTTCTTCAGGCACCGATTCCCTATCTACCGAAATAGGATTAAAAGCGACTACTTGCATCGCGATTTCTTTTGCAAGGTTTTCAAATTCATCCGTTCTTGCGACAAAATCAGTTTCGCAATTTAATTCTACTACTCCGACTTTCTGATTTCCGGGGTGAACGTAAGTATAAATAATGCCTTCTTTTGCAGATCTCCCCATTTTTTTGGCTGCTTCCGCAATTCCTTTTTTTCTTAAGATTTTGACTGCTTCTTGAATGTCACCTTTTGATTCAGCTAATGCATTTTTACAGTCCAATACACCTGCGTTTGTTTTCGCTCTTAATTCCTTGATGAGTGTAATATCAACTTCAGAAGCCACAAGAACCTCCTCTTATAATTATAGATTTTTTTGACAAGGGATTTTTTATTTTTCTTTTACTTCTTCTTTTTCTTTGATTTGTTGCTTTTCTTCGAATCTTTTTCTACCCTCAACAATAGCTGTTTCAATTATATTTGTTATTAGTTTTATTGATTCGATAGCATCATCGTTTGCCGGAATTGGATAATCTATCATTTCGGGGTCAGAGTTGGTGTCTATTATTGCTACAACCGGTATTTCTAATAGATTAGCCTCTTTTATTGCAATATCTTCCTGTCTCACGTCGATTACATACAACAGATCCGGTAGTTTTTCCATATTTTGGATTCCATCGAAATGTTTTTTCATTTTATCTCTTTGTCTTAAAAGCTGACTCTGCGTTTTTGTTGGCAATTCCTTGAAGTCATCTTGTTCTATCTGTTCGCAAAGTTGATTGTATTTATTGATACTATTCCTTATTACGCTGAAGTTTGTAAGTGCCCCGCCCAACCAGCGTTCTTTAACATAGGAGACATTAATTCTTTTCGCTGTTTCTTCTATTATGTTCTGTGCCTGTTTTTTTGTGCCGACAAAAAGAAAATCTCCTCCATTTGCTGCAGTATTTGATACAATACGATAAGCGTCTTTTAATAATTCCACTGATTTTCTAAGGTCAATTATATGTAAACCATCTTTTTCCGTGTATATAAAAGGTTTCATTTTGGGGTTCCAATTTCTTCTTTTGTGTCCAAAATGCGCCCTCGCGTCCAATAGATCTTTAAATTGTAGTGCCACTCTATCCTCCTATCTCTTCGAATGCTGGAAAGCTCTTCTTGCTTTTCGAAGTCCGTATTTTTTTCTTTCTTTAACTCTTGCGTCTCTCGTCAAGAAACCTGCATCTTTTAATGGTTTCTTATATTCTTCTTTTATTTTAACAAGACCTTTAGCAACTGAGTACCTTATAGCTTCTGCCTGTCCTGAAAGTCCTCCGCCTTTGGTTACTATACTTATATCAAAGTCATTTTGGACTCCGACTCTCTCAAGGGGCTTTCGTACTTCGTAGACGAGGCGGTTTGATTTAAGATATTCTTTCACGGTTTTTTTGTTAACAGTAATTTTGCCGCTTCCCGGGAAAAAGCGAGAAGTAGCTACTGCATTCTTTCGCCTTCCGGTTGCAATGGTAATTTCTTCCATTTTTTTATACTCCTAACTCTAATTTCTTTGGTTTTTGAGCTTCATGAGGATGTTTTTCATCACAATAGACTTTTAGTTTTTTTATAATTTGTCTTCCAAGTCTGTTTTTAGGTAACATACCATAGATTGCGTTAATTACTATTTCTTCGGGATTGTTCTCTTTTTTCTTTTTGAAAGAAATTTCTTTTAATCCTCCAATGTAACCACTATGTTTCCTGTACAGCTTTTGCTCTTCTTTTTTTCCAGTAAGTTTTACCTTATCGGCATTTATAACTATAACAAAGTCACCATTGTCTAGATGAGGGGTAAAATCGGGTTTATGTTTACCCCTTAATATTCCGGCAGCTTTGGAAGCTAACCTTCCTAAAATTTTATCTTTAGCGTCTATAAGCCACCAATTTCGTTTGATGTTTTCCTTCTTCAATGAAAAAGTCTTCATTTTTTCTCCTTTCCAATTTTA
>CAZALG010000251.1:0-3164 GCA_964485935.1 uncultured bacterium
TCAATTGGTAGAGCACCTGCCTTGCACGCAGGAGGTCAGCGGTTCGAATCCGCTCGCCTCCATTTTGGAAATCTTATGAATCCGATTTTAAAAATAATCATTTTTTCTTTACTTCCCATATCGGAACTCCGAGGCAGCATTCCTATCGGTCTTTCTTCCGGATTACCATTATCATTAGTTTTTCCGATTGCTGTTCTATCCAATGTTTTGGTTTTTCCCATTTTTTATTTCTTTCTTACATTTATTCACAGGTTATTGATGAAATTAACGTTATACAGGAAAACTTTCGATTATTTTCTGGAAAGAACCCGGAGAAGAATTGGCCCAAAAGTGGAAAAATACGGCTATCTCGGTTTGACTTTATTTGTAGCTATTCCCCTCCCGGTTACCGGTGCTTATACAGGAACTCTTGGTGCATGGTTTTTTAAACTAAAGAAGAGAAAGTCTTTTTTAGCTGTATTTTTAGGGGTGGTTATTGCCGGGATAATTGTCAGTATTGTGTCAATTTTCGGTATACACATATTTGATATATTTATAAAGAAAAATTTGTAAAAGAAACAGATAGTCCAAAGTCCAGTGTCCAATGTCCAAAGTCAAGACCAAGTAATTGAACCACAAAGATCACAAAGGACACAAAGTTTTTTATTTTTTTTACTAACAGCAAAGAGCGAAGGACTAAAAGCTCAATGTAAAGTTGACTTTCAAGCTGTTATATATATAATTGAAACTATGAGAGGATTAAAATTTTTTGTTTTGCTGATGATTCTTCTAACTCTTTCTTTATACCCTTTTTCTCTTACTTTTAAACAGGTAGGAGAGTATGAGGAAAATGCTGTTTACACAGATGTTAAAGTTCTCGGTAGCTATGCGTTTCTGGTTGCCGGAAATAGGGGCGTGCATATATTTGATGTGTCGAATTCTTATTCTCCCAAGAAAATTTCTGTGATAGAATCAATGGACCGAAGTTACGCGATAGATATAAAAGGATTTAATTTATATATTGCGGATGGGATGGCGGGGGTGAGAATCTTTGATATCCGGAACAAGAGTAAGCCGGAACAGCTTTCTTTCATACCCACGAGTGAAAAATCTCTGGATTTAGTAGTTTCCGGAGATTATTGTTTCGTGGCGGATGGCTATGGGGGATTTCGAATATTTGATATTTCAAAGCCTTTTTTTCCGCGTGAGATATCAAATTGGGATGAATCGGATTATGTAAATTCGATCGAAGTGATTCACGATTACGCTTTTTTCGGAGATGAGAAAGGTATATTGTCACTTTTGACTTCCGTTGAGTTTGATTCTCTTAATCAATATAAAAGAATTAGTGAGTTCGGACCCGTAAATAAGATTGTTTCGGATGGAAGATTTCTTTTTGCGGCTTCAAACGAAAGAGGCTTACTTGTTGCTGATATTTCGGATGTTTCTAATCCTTTGTTGCAGGAATTACCCGGTAAATACAGTAGAATTGATAATATGTTTCTTTCAGGTTTTTATCTTTATGCTATTCAGAATGGTCAGTTAGGAGTTCTTAATATGTTGGTTCCATTCAATCCTTATTCTTCGGGTAATCTTTCTATAAACACGGAGGTAGTTTCTGTGTTTGTTAGTGGCAATTTAGTTTATGCGGCATGCGGTGTTGATGGTTTTAAAATTTTCAAAATTTCGGATTAGTAAGTTTTCAACAACATGATTCTCTATACTGGGAATTTTTGATATTTTCCGTATTCTAAACACTTGCGAAAGTTAGAGGGCTGTATATATTCGAGGTACGATGGATTTTGATTTTATTATAGTCGGTGCAGGTCCTGTAGGTTCATATCTTGCAAAATCTCTTGCAGAAGAGGGTTATTCTGCAGGTGTTTTTGAGAGAAAAAAAGAAGTAGGGGAGGGTGTGATCTGCAGTGGTATAATTGGAAAAGATGCCTATGATAGATTTAATCTACCTCTAAAGGCAATTATCAGAAAAATATCTTCACTAAAAGTTTTCTCTCCATCTTTGATAGAATTAGATTATTCAAAAGAGGAACCTTTTGCATATATTGTAGATAGGAAAAAATTTGATAAAGAATTAGTAAAGGAAGCTGCCAAAGAGGGAGTGGAACTTTTTCTGGAGAGTAAGGTGTTTGACATACAGAGAGAGAAAGACGGGATTTTGATAAAATATTCTAAAAATAGACGGGAATTCCAAAAAAGTGCAAGATGCATTATTATAGCTTCAGGAACCAATTTTACGCTTCACAAAAAAATAGGTTTTTCTGTTCCCGAGAATATACTATGGGGAAACAGAGTGGAAACTGTTGGGGGAGATGGAGAAGGATCTGTTGAGGTCTATATTTTGAGTAAACCCGATTTAAGTTCTTTTGGTTGGATTATCCCTTTGAACGGACATACAAGAATAGGCGCCCTTTCCGGGAAGAGTAGCCGGGAGCCCCTTGAAAGTCTTATATATAAGAGTAACGGAAGATTTAATGTGAATATGGATAAGGTAGAAAAGGCTCCCATAGCTTGTGGAAATTCAAAAAAAATAGCAGATGAAAGAGTGATTGCAGTAGGGGAGGCTGCCGGACAGGTTAAAACAACAACGGGAGGAGGAATATACTACGGACTTATTGGGGCTTCTATAGCCAAGGAAGTTCTTTTAAAAGCCGCTAAAACGAATAATTTTTCTGCCAATGTATTTAAGGAATATGAAAATATATGGTCTGATAAGATGGGAAGTGAAATAAAAAACGGTATTATTGTGCGAAATGTAGCATCGAAAATTACTCCACAATTAGTCGACAATGTTTTCGACTTTTTAAAGAAAAATCCATCAATAAAAGAGGATTTAGAGAATAGATTTTGCTTTGATTATCATCAAGATATTATTAAATCAGGTATTAAATTTTTTCTTAATAAAGTACCGAAGAAGGTTTCTTCATTTACTTCTATATTTAAGTAGGCAATAATTTAAGTAGATTATACTACTATAATTTTTTTCTAAAAGAATTTCCTTTAGCCTTAAAAGTCATTTTTAGTTAAATTAAATATCAAAAATTAAAAAGCAAAATTACATCTAAAAATGTAAAAATTATCTCTTTCCCCAAAACCGAAAAGACTTTTATGTTGTTCTTGTGCTCTTTTTTCTTTTCAATTTACTTTTGATTTTTGATTTGTAATTT
>CAZALG010000252.1:0-3155 GCA_964485935.1 uncultured bacterium
GAGTCGCTTTTCTTGGGCTCGGATTAATAAAAGGACCGACAACAGAAGCTTTCAATCTAATCTGGGGGAGTATTCTAACTCTTTCAAGAGTGAATATATATTTGAATGCCGGAATAACTTTTCTTGTGATTCTTTTTCTGCTTTTTCTCGGAAAAGAAATAAAAGCGGTATTTTATAACAGAGAAGTTGCCATGGCGTCCGGGATACCGGAAAAGTTCATTTTTTTTAGTCTTCTTTTTCTGTCCGGCTTTGTGATTTGTCTTAATCTAAATACAATCGGAGGAATATTGATTTTTAGTCTTTTGATAAACCCTCCTTCAGCCGCAAGGATACTAACGCACAGTCTTTCTAAAATGTATTTTCTTTCTATTCTTTTCGGTATTATTTCATGTCTTTTGGGTCTTATATTTTCTTATATGTTTGGAGTCCCTGCCGGAGCCACGATAATAATCGTTTCTTCGATTATTTTTATAATTTCAATGGTTTTAAGAGGCAGAAATGGAAGTTGATTGTTTTGAGAAGTGGGCGGAGAACTGGGAGGTTTCAGCGGAATCGAAGATAGTCGCCGGGATATTTATCAAAGAGTTAATCGGTAAAGATTCTAACTTTATTCTGGATTTGGCCTGCGGTAAGGGGATCTTACGTGATTATTTTTATGCTAATGCTCCCGGTTCAAAGGTAGTTTATATAGATAAAGCTTTTGCAATGATTAAAGGTTTGAAGGAAGCCTATCCCGATGAGTTTGCGATAAGGGGAGAAAGTGAGAATATTCCTTTTGAAAGCGATAAATTTGATGCAGTTATCATTTTCAATTCTTTTCCTCATTTTACGGATAAAGAAAAGACGATTTCAGAATGCTATCGAGTTCTAAAGAAAGGCGGCAGATTAATAATAGGACACTCCATGACTCCCGAAGAAATAAACCAGTTGCATAAAGATGTGGGTAATCAGGTTGCGAATCACCGATTGCCTGAAAAGGATGTTTTTATAGAAATGTTTAGTAAATCGGGTTTTAAAAACATAGAATATTTAGTTGACGGATATTTTTATGTGATGGGATTTAAGGAATGAAAAAACTAATTGACAAAAGGGTTAATTTGGCTTATAATATTAGTAGATAGAGTTTTTAAAGGAGGTGTGTATGGATGGGCAAAATTACAATTCAAAAGATGTGTTTAGACTTCGTATCAGGATTTGTTTACTCTTAGTGTTGGTTGCTTTTATCCTTGGTTTTCTCTTTAGTCCAAAAGTGAAAATGGAAGTAGAAATAGAAGACCCTGGAGAAGACACAGTTTATTTTTATCCATATGAACCTGAGGAATTCGAAAACATAGCTGAATCACCTGGTAATGATGTTGATGATGTAAATAGCGAAGAAAAATACGAAGAAGAGGATGAAGATTTAGATCTTGATGAAAAAGACCTTCCATTTGGTAACGATAAAGATGCTGATGTTAAATTCGGAACGCCTGTTTATATTCCTCATAGCGTCAAACCTAAACCGCTGAATCTCGATGAGGTAAAATTTGGATATCCGAAATCGATGACGATGTTAGGCGTTAGCGGCACTGTTTATCTGCAGCTGTTTATCGATAAAGAAGGTAATGTTAAGAATGTGGTGAAGATGAACTCTCTTCATCCTACTTTGGATAAGATTGCGGTTGAGAATGCCTGGAAAATAAAGTTTTCACCTGCCCAGCAGAGAGATAAACCGGTTGCAGTTTGGTACGCTTTTTGGGTTGAATTTAAACTCGAGTGATAAATACGCTGTCCGCTACCCGCCATCCGCTTTCCGCTAAACCCGACTCCCCACACCATTTTTTACATATAGGGAATGTAGAACTTGTAGTTTTATTCTTTTTATTTGCATTTCTATATTGACTACATGTCCTACATGTGCAAATTTTTTTTTGTTTTTTCAGCGGTAAGCCGAGAGCGGAGTTTTCTTATTATTCCTGTACAAATTTTTCTCTTTTAGCTTTTATATTTATTTCCTGAACTCTGTCGGCTATATCCGCGTTTATTAACGTATAACCGTTAAAAGTTTTGGATGCTTCTTCCGGGATGCCCAAATTTTGCAGAACTTCATCTGCAATTATTGAACCTTCTTCATTTAAAAATTCTACCGTTGCTGTAAGAGTGATTGGCTCTTTTTCCTGATTATAAACTGTAAATTCCCAGAAAAACTTCCATTTTTCGTTGTCTCTTTCCGTAACTTTGGTGTTGGCTCCGAAAATGTTCCATGTTGATTTTTCTGTATGCTCTTCTGGAATTTCAATTTTGCCTGATGTGGTTTTTTCCTCTTTTGCTTTCTCTTCTATTGTTGTTTTTTCTTTTTCCCTGGCAGACAGTGAAAGTTCTATCGGGTCTTCAACATCATAGCCGGTAATCCTGCAAAGTTTGCCTAAAGAATCACTTTCAAATCCCACAATTCCGGGTTTTTTGGCTTCTCCGGACATGTATGCTTTGTCTTCCCCTGTTTTATAAGTGATAGGATTTTCGAAAGCTATCCCCAATTCGCGCTTGATCCACGAAACGGAACTGTTTTTCGGATAATGTCCATTTTCCCAGGAGAATTTCTTTGCTGCTTTTTCTATTGTTTTCATATTTTCTTTAACGGATACGATTGTGATTGCTTCGCTAACCTGTTCGTAGGATTCACCTACTACAGAAATATACGGAGACATTAGATGCCCGAGCGCAACACCCGCGACAAAAGCCAGAATTATTAGAAATACAGCACTTCTTTTTTTCATTACTACCTCCCTAGACGAATTTTATTTCTAAGTATAATGAATCTACTGCTTTAAGTCAAGTATATATTAAAATGTTGGTCTGTTGGTCAGTTAGTCCGTTGGTTTGTTTTTTTTTAACCCACCAACCCACTCACGCACTAACGCACCAACTAATAACTGCTTGACATGTTTGTAGCATAAGTTATATTTGTTTTAAGATAATAAATTTATACCAGTGTAAAAACCAAGAAAGGGAGTTTTAAGAATGAGTGATAAAGAAAAAGAATTAGCCGGAGCGAAGGTTTCTGATTTTGTTAAGGACGGAATGCTTTTAGGCCTTGGTACAGGGACGACTTTTTATTACGCGTTAAAAAAAATAGGTGAGATGGTTAGTGACGGTTTGGTAGTAAAAGCCGTATC
>CAZALG010000253.1:0-3152 GCA_964485935.1 uncultured bacterium
TTGAAATCTCTATTGAAGAAATCCCTGCTACAGTTTTAAGGGTATCTTCAAGCACACGCGCTAAAGAATCTGCTGCTTCCAGATCATCCCCGACAATTTCAACTTCGATCGGTGCACCCCCGAAAATACCCTCATCATCTCCCCCGAACATACCACCCATGACTGAGAATTTGACTCTACTTACACCGGGAAGTTCCCTGACTTTTTCATTCAGTTCATCCGCAATCTTAAATTTTGACTTCTCCGTTTTTCCTATTGTACTGTATATAGAAATATAGTGAGATCCCTCCGAACCTCCAAAAATATCACCCGAACCACCCACCTGAGCTGTAACACTTTTTGTCTCGGGAACTTCTTTCCAGATAAGTTCTTCTATTTTTTTCGCCATCTCGTTTGTCTTTTCTACTCTTGTTCCTATAGGAAGCTCAATATTAGCCTGCAGCTGGTCACTCCCCGGATTAGGAAAGAAATCCATAGGCACAGAAGTAAACAAATTCATACCAATAACAAATACTCCAATAAATATCCAAACTATCCATCCCCTGTGAGAAAGAGTCCAATTTATCATTCCCGAATAACCGGACTCAAGCCTACCGAAAAATCTGTCCGAGAAGTCTTCTTCTCTCTTAATTTTCAGGAACTTAGATGAAAGCATTGGCGCGAGTGTTATGGCAGTTATAAACGATATGGAAAGCATAAGAGGCATCGTAATGGCAAGCTCCTTAAACATAACAGAAACAAGACCTCGAGTAAGCATTAAAGGTAAAAATATAACAATTGTTGTTATGGTAGAAGCAAGTATCGCCTGGGAGACTTCCTGCGCACCGAAGATAGCCGCTTCCTTACGGCTTTCACCTGATTCTCTGTGACGAAAAACATTCTCAAGAACAACAACAGCATTATCGACAACCATACCCACAGCGATAGCAATGGCAGAAAGAGATATAATATTTAGACTGCTGTCCGCTAAATACAGATATATAAAAGAAATAATCAAAGAAACCGGAATAGAAACCGCGATAATTATACTTGCTCTAATATTTCCAAGAAGTAAAAATGAAACTATAAGAACAAGAATAATTGCTATTGCTATGGTGTTTACAAGATTACTTATAGAATCTTCTACAATTTCTGAAAGGTCAAAAATAACCTCAAAGTTGAGCCCGGGATATTTCTCCCCAAGTTCTTCTACTCTTTTCTTAACAGATCTTGCTACTTCTACTGTATTCGCATCAGTTTTCTTAAAAATACCGAACATAGCCGCTTCCTGTCCATTTCTTCTGAAATATCCGGTAATCTCTCCCACACCCCAGCTAACTGAAGCAACATCGCTTAATTGCACCAATTTTCCGTTATTATGTCCTACTACTACTTTTTCAATCTCTTCAAGGTTTTCGAATTTTGCGGGAAGCCTTAAATTGTATTTAATTCCTCCCTGTTCTAATTCACCAAGAGGGAAATTTAAATTATTGGCTTGCATGACCTGAGTAACCTGCATTAGAGAAATACCAAGCTGTTCAAGTCTTACCTGCGAAATATCTATGTTTATTTGTCTCTCATAGCCTCCTCCCCAGTAATCCGCATTGCCCACTCCCCCTATCCTTGAAAGTTCCTCTAAAACCCTATCCTCCAGAACACTCTTCAAATCGATTCCTGGATTTTCAGTCGAAGCTGTAAAAGCAATAACAGGAGCCATCGAACCGGATATCTTAAACAGCATAGGATCTCCCGCATCATCAGGTAACATAGCAAAACCCAAAGCATCCCTTAAATCATTTGCAGCTTCATCAAGATTGGCACCATATTCAAATTGAAGAGAAATAATAGATACATTTTCCCTCGAATCTGACTTAATTGTTTTAAGGTTTGCTACATTACCAAGCGCATCTTCCAATTCCTTCGAAATTTCCTCTTCCACATCCAGAGCCGAAGCACCTCTATACTCAGTCATAATTAACAAAGTCGGAAGAGTAATATCCGGGTACATTGATACAGGAAGATTAGACCAGCCAAACACTCCCAAAAGAACCAGTACAATAAAACCAACAGCAGTTAAAACAGGTCGACTTACTGCTCCTTGTATCATCTTATCTCCTTTATTTCTATTTTAGCACTATCTTTGACAATATTCTGTCCTACAACAATAACCGTGTCACCGGCAGAAATACCTTCCTTTATAATCAAACTATTACCATTTGTAAAACCAACACTGACTGGCGAAAGTAATGCTCTTCCTTTTTCAGCTTTAAAAACATATTTGTCAACCAGACCTATAACGGCATCTATAGGAAGAGAAACAGCATCATTTTCACGCGCGACTTCGACCCAAACCTTGGCAAACATTCCCGGCAGAATTTCCTTATCAGGATTAGGAATAACTCCTACAACATTCTGAGTCCTGCTACTTGAATTGTAAAAAACCGAAGCTTTCTCAACTTTACCTTCAAAAGTTTTCGAAAGAGAAGGTATCTCTACTTTCATAGGCAATTCTTCCTTTATATAAAACTTCTCCGGAACATTGAATTCAACTTTTATTCGGTCGATTCTTGCAACCTCAGCAAGAGGAGGATCGGGAAACATGGGATCCTGCTGACGAATGAGCTGTCCTTTGTTAACAGAACGTAAAGAAATAATACCAGGTATAGTACTCTTAACAGCAATCGGCTCTCTCACAACCCCGGGTACATCCTGCTCCAGATAAGCTATAATCTGGTCTTTTTTCACCCACTGACCGTTTTCAACTGTATATTTTAGAAATCTTCCGGGTATATCGGGAAAAATTTGAGCCTGTTCTATGCCTTCTACCTGAGACGAAAAACTCATAACTTTAACGGCATCCTTAACCTCTGCGGTGGTAACTACCACAGGAACTCCACCATCTTCTTTCTCAAATTTATCGGAAGATTGACCCTTTCTTATAAACCAGGGCACAATCAAAATACCTAGAAGCACAACAATAAAAATTATAATTCCTATCTTTTTCATAATTCCTCCTTATCCATCATTGCGGCAATTTTAATCTGTTTTTGTGAAACAATTAGATTATATTGAGCATTAAGATGAGAAAATTCCGCGCTTTTGTATCCCAATTCAATATCTTTATATTGAAGCGCGGATATATAACCGGCTCTGTACTGCTTATCTGCCATTTC
>CAZALG010000254.1:0-3146 GCA_964485935.1 uncultured bacterium
CTGAAAACTCCGGAAGAAATAAAACAAATTGGCTATGAAAAAGGAATGGACGTTAATTCTTTGATATATACAAGCAAGATAACGGCAAAAGTTGATAATTCAGCTCTTCAAGACGGATATTCAATATATCATCATACTATCATATTTACATCGAAGGGCGAATGGAGCGTTGTACAGCAGGGTATGAATGAGACAAATAGAATGGCAAGAAGATATCACTGGTTTTCTAGTTCATTAAAGGATTATACCTGTGAACCACATAAGGGAATCATTACTGATGGCTTTACGACTCCTTTAAACATGGTTTCCGAGGATTCTACAGGGTCAAGGAAGGTTTCGGCTTCCATTGCTTCTGAATATCCGGAAAAAACGCTTGGTGAATTAAAAAAAATAAGAGAGTTAAAATTGCCTTCACGCCATTATATAATTGGGTCCGATGTAAATCTAAAAAAGTTAAAAAAACCGCTGGAGTTAGCTTTCGATCACCAACCCGAAGATTTCGAAAGCCTGTTGGGTATTAAAGGGGTTGGACCCGCAACAATCAGGTCGCTGGCCTTAATTGGTGAGCTGCTTTATGGTGAAAAACCAAGTTTTGAAGACCCCGCGAGATACAGCTTTGCTCACGGTGGTAAAGACGGCATCCCTTATCCTGTTGATAGAGAAAACTATACAAGATCGATTCAGTACTTGAAAAAAGCTGTTTCTATGGCGAAGGTAGGGGATAGCGCAAAGCTCAAATTACTAAAAAGACTTGCTTTTATAGATGACAACAAATTTAATCACACGGGAAACAAAAAAATAAATTGTGTACAATAAAAAAAATATTTCACACAAAGACACAAAGACACAAAGGCACAAAGAAAAAATGACAGAAAATCAAATTGGAAAGGATGGAAAATGGTATAAGTAGAGTTATAAATAGGAAAATTTAATAAGAATATCTTTTTTATTAGATTTGCTATTGTGTATAAGAAAGAAAATAATAAATTATAGTTTGGTGTGGTTGGGCTTTGTGTTCTCCGTGACTTTGTGTGAGGATAAATGTTTAAGTTAAACAAAAAGGAGGTAAGTATGCTGAAGTGTAAAGTTAGTAAGTGTTTGTTGATTGTGTTATGTCTGTTTGTTACCGGCAACGTTTTTGCTTTGACCTGGGCTGAATTAAAGTCACAGATAGAAGCAAAATATGGTTCTTTCTCAGATGAAATCAAGGATATGGAAATGGTTAGGGAGATAGAAACTAAGGGTATTGAAGGTATGCAAGGTGCGGGGCCTTCGGAGATGAAAATGTTCAGAAAAGGTGATAAGTATAGAGTGGAAATGAAAATGAGTATGCCGGAAGGGGCAGGTATGCCAGCAGGGATGGGGGATATGACAAATATAATGATATATGACGGCAAAGATTTATGGTCTGTAAACCAGTTTGCAGGTAAGACGAAAATATCAGCTGATGCCGATGCTTCTAAGGGGGATCAGATAAGCTGGTGGGAGGATATGCCGGAAAATGGTAAAATCATTGGTTCAGAGAAAGTGGCAGGTAAGGACTGTTATGTCGTTGAAGCCTGGAATGAAGAAATCGATACATCATCTATAAGTACAGAAGGAGAAAATAAAATTAAAGGCTGGATTGAGAAAGGAACTCTTCTTTTAGTTCAGAGTGAGTTTGAAGGAGCGAAAGACGAGACATTCAAAGCGGTCAATTCCAACTTCCAAAAAGTAAAAAATTGGGAATTGCCCTATACGACTGAAATATATGCAGGTGGAAAGTTAATAACTAAAACTACAATAAAGACTCTTAAAATTAATCAAGGTCTATCAGATGACCTTTTCGATGCCGATAAGGTTAAGGCAGAAACGAAGGGAGCTCCGGGTATGCCCGACATGAAAAACATGATGAAAAATCTCAAAATAGGGCAATAGAATTAAACCTTACTGTTGGTCGGTTGGTCCGTTGGTGTGTGGGTGAGTTAAACACACTAACAGACCAACACACTAACAGACTAACAAAAAAAGTTCTAAACTTATTTTATTTTTTCAAGCATATACTTGCTAACGTTCATGTAATTATGTTCTTTTACAACCCACCTGCGGCTTTCCGTACTTTTTTTAAGAAGAATTTCAGGATTGGCTAAGATTTTTTCTAAGACTTCTTTTATATTATCTTTGTTGGCGTTTATAAAAGGATGCACTTTTAAAAACTTTTCATATTGAGGATTTATATATGTTATGCTTGGTATACCCATAGATAGACACTCCATTGAGTTCATACCATAGCCAAAACCTCCAAAGTCCGTCAACTGGTCAACAAGAACATCGCATTTTTGCTTTTTGATTGTAAGTACTTCTTTATGAGGTTTATTCTCGATTAATAGAAAATCGAAATTAAATTTACCTTTTAGTTCATTAACTGCTCTCAAAAGAAATTCTGTGCCCTTTAAATATCTTTTTGTTGGAGCGTGACAAATAGTTATTTTATCATTTTTTAAGATTTCTTTTTTATTAAATTTATCTACTTCAAATGGAAAGGGAACGTACTGTACTTTTGGGTGAATAAAAGTATGGTCAAATTCAGTCGTAAAAATAACATCAGCTAATTTTTCTATATGTGGTAAAACGCCTCTGGTTCTTAGGTCGCTGCCGAGATACAATATAGCAATTTTTTTATTGATTTTTTTTAAATCTTTAACTATCTTTCCATTTCTTAGGAAGCCGAGTCCTCCATCTAAAAAATAACAGTCAAAAGAATAAATAAAATCTTTTAAAGGGTTAATTTTATAATCCCAGAGCATATCTCTGAAGAGGTAAAAAGCTTTTTCATAAGCTTTTGGCTTCCATAAGGGAGGATTTCCTTTTTTTTGCGAGAAGCCATAAGTTCCTGCTTTAGCTGTTTTTTTTAGACCTCTAAGAGACCGTGTATTTGAAAAAGGAAGATTAAGTACTATGTCATCCCAGTGAGAACGAGGACTTTTAAAATAAGTCATTAACTGGGAATAATACCCCATTTTTCTTTCAGCTTTAACTAAATTTCCCGGTACGCCCGCAACATTTTCAGAAGCTATATGTAAAATTTTCATAATAACTAAGAATATAGAAGTTAGGAGCTGGAAGTTAGAATTGATGAGATGTACCCACCAGGTAATCTCCCAACT
>CAZALG010000255.1:0-3146 GCA_964485935.1 uncultured bacterium
AAAATAAATAAAGGGGTTGACTTTTTCTCATAACCACAGAGACACAGAGAATACAAAGGTTTTTTACTAACACCTAAAACCGAAGATCCAAGACCCAGATACCGTAAGCGGTAAGCCGTTAGCGGTTTTAATATCTTGACATAACTAATTTTCTTTCTTATCATATCATCGTATGACTCTGCAATTTCTACTATAATACGATGATATTGGTAAAACAAAATTAAAGGAGTGTAAAAATATGCGTTTAAAAAATACTCTTACAATACTACTGCTTTTTATATCCATAAAACTAATTTCACAGGATATTGTTTCAGAGAGCAGAAGAATAGACTGGCAACCTGGTATTCCGGGCGGAATACCAAACTATACTGTAGCCGTAGATTTAGAAGATTATTGTGCTGTGGGTGATGGAATAACCGACGATACCGAAGCCCTGAAAGATGCAATTTCGGCATGTCCCGAAAGCAGTGCAGTATTTATTCCGGCGGGAACCTATCTGATTACAGACCGGATAGACATTAGAAAATCAATAGTTCTTCGTGGTGCCGGTCCCGATCAGACCTTTCTTAAATTCGAAAAGCTCCCGGAGGATCCGGACGAGTACCAAAGAACAAATATTTGGATAGGCACTTCCACTTTAGGGTTTAGCGCAAATGTTCTAGGTAACTGCGATAAAGGCTCGAATGAAATAACCGTAGATAACGTATCCGGATTTTCTATAGGTGATCTAGTCGAAATAAGACAGGATAATGATGAGGAAGTAATGGCTCGTCCTATCGTGCCACCAAGTGAGAACGACAGCTGGGCAGAAGGACATTGGGGGCACAGAGCAGTAGGTCAATTTTTAATTATTACAGATATAAACGAAACCAGTAATACTCTTACTTTTCACAAACCTCTGTATTACGATTATAATCTAGACATGAATCCCGCTGTAACAAGATGCATCGATCCGACAAAATACGCGGGTGTTGAAGATTTGCACTTTGAGCTTGTTGTCGATTGTAACGGCTACTACGGAAATATACATCTTGACCATGCAGCCTATTGCTGGGTGAAAAACGTTCGCAGTTATAAATGTTCGAGGTCTCATATAGGAATATGGGGCGGATTAGGAAATGAAATAAGGGATAGTTACTTCGAATACGGGCATCAATATGTCGGCGGGACAGGCTATGGGGTAAACCTTGTCGACCGCTGTACCGACAACCTTATCGAAAACAATATATTCGATTACCTGCAGGGAAAAATGATGACCGCTTTAGGGGTTTGCGGTAATGTATACGCGTATAACTATTGCCGGGTTTCAATGGATGAAAACGGAGAAGGGACTGAAATGCACGCGGATATGTCCGCACATGGGCACCACGCTTATTTGAATCTCTTCGAAGGAAATTCCACGAACAAGGCGGCGGTCGACAGGTACTGGGGAAGCAATTCCTCCTACATTTTCCTGCGCAATAAAATGATATGCCCCGATGGATACTCAAATTCATACACCAGCAGACCTGTTTTTATAGAAAAGAATAACCCTTATATGAGCTACGTCGGAAATATATTGCACCACGATAATTCGATTCAAAATCGAACCGTCTGGTTCATACTGGAGGAACCCGATGACTGGAGCGATACGAATTTGACGATGAATACACTAATCCGTCATGGAAACTTCGATTATATAAGTGAAAACACTTTTTGGGAGCCGGAGATTACAAATCGAGAAATCCCTAACTCCTACTATCTTACTGAAAAACCGGACTTTTTTACAGACGCTCCCTGGGGCGATACACCCTGGCCTGTTATCGGACCTGATCTAGCTTTTTCGGGAATCATACCGGCCCAGCAGCGTTTTTGCGACTTAAATGGAATCACGCCTCCAGAGGCTCCGAGTAATTTATCCGCACAGGTTTCGGATAACACGGTTCATTTAAGCTGGAATGATAATTCAGATGATGAACTCGGTTTTAGAATAGAACAAAGCAGCGACGGAACAAATTTCTCCCACGTCGAATCGGTGATGGAAGATTCAACCGAATACACCATCATAAATTTATCGCCATATTCCGATTATCATTTCCGTGTATGTGCGTTTTCTGATATATCAGGTCAATCAGCATATTCAAACGTTGTGACCGCGACAACTCAAGGTGAGATTCAGGATAAAATGGTAGCATTATATAAATTCGAAGGCGATGCAGCCGATTCCAGCGGTAATGGTTATCATGGGGTAGTAGAGGGAGCCACTCTAACAACAGTAAAGATAGGCACGGCATATTTTTTTGACGGAGATGATGATGTCATAACAGTACCTACCTGGAACGATAGTTCTCTTCACGGCAACGACCAGGCATTTACTCTTGCCGCGTGGGTTAATCCTTTTACGGTATCCGTTGATAATTGGGTTATAAATGATGATTCCGAATGGTCAAATTTCAATTTCGGCCTTGTGGAAGATAAAGTGTCGATAAAATGGGTGACAAGCGATAACATACGTTACTCACTAGCGAGTGTAGAATTTCCTACAGTAAAGGAAAATGTTTTTTCACATATCGCGGCGACTTACGACCCTGCAAATAAAGTGGTAAGAATGTATCTTAACGGTGAGCAGGTTGTCGTCGATCGGGTTAAAGGGGCAACAGGTCCCTGGTTGTTTAACCAACTGTTAATTGGAAGAGGCTCGGATGACGGAGAAATGAAATCATTCAATGGTATTATAGACGATGTACGAATTTATGCAAGTTGTCTCTCAGGCGACGATATCTATAATTTGTATGGCGCTGACACAACTCATTATATCAATACTCCTATTGATTTTCTTTTATTTCAAAATGATCCCAACCCATTCAATCTAACAACCACAATCCGTTATCAATTGCCAGTCACCGGCCATCTTTCAATTTACGTTTATGATATACTCGGCAGGAAAATAACTACATTGGTAAACGAAGTTAAACAAGCAGGAGAACATACCACCAGTTGGGACGGGGCTGATGGAAACGGAAAAAGAGTTTCAAACGGCACGTATTTTTACCAGATAAGATGGGAAAACGGAAATGCTAGTGCGAAGAAGATGATATTTTTGAAGTGATAAAAATCTTAGTATAGAATTAAGGAGGGAAAAATGAAAAAAGAAAAAATTTACAAAA
>CAZALG010000256.1:0-3140 GCA_964485935.1 uncultured bacterium
TTCTTGTTACTCTATCAATGTTATCGGTAATCTTCCTTGCGTTTTGCCATGCTTGTATGTCTTCAAATCTTTCTATTTTACTCATTTTTCCTCCTTTTATTTTTAAGGGTTGCTTCGCAACGTAAATGCGTATATGCGTAGATAGGTTCTAACACTCCCACTAAAAAGTAGTATAGCACTCTTGAGAAGACAAGGGTGGGACGGAATATGGAATCCTGAGTGCTGAACGTCCAACAATAAGTGAGCGTGTTGCTCAAATCCAATAGAATAAAATAACACAGTTAATATTGTCATTGCGAACTCTTCTTCATACCTTTCCGCAGTGACGCAATCTCCGCGAACAGCTTGTAATTGAAGCCTTTAGCTCTGTCACAAGAGATTGCTTCGCAGAAGCCGAGCAAGAGGATAAACTCGCAAAGACATTTTTGATGGCGAATTAGCCCTTTGGGCAACACGCCCAAGTGTTATGGGGTAAAAATTTTATCTACAATTCAGGAGGAGCAATAATTTCGATACTCTGATATCCTAACATTTCATTAGTTAAATTTACCATTTTTCTTGTTTTTACTTTTACAAGATGCTTAAAATTCCAACTTAAAATATACTTGATTTCATTTACTACAGCAACCGCGACATGGAGAGCATCGCTCCTATATTTCTCAGGAAATATTCCTTTTTCAATATAATAATCGGCTAGTTCTTCGACTTCATTATTAATCTCCAATAAATAAAAATTTTTGATCTTTTTCTCCATTTTTTTTCTTATATGGTCAGAAGCCGCCGCGACCTCTTCTCTCACTAAAGTAGAAATGTATACTTCATAACTCAGAATATCTCTCCAAAAATCCTCGGTCATTCGCTTCCGATCTTGCATTCTGTTATCGAACAAGGCACTAATTACTGAAGTATCCAGAAAAATGTCTCTTTTTTTTATATTAATTCCTCACTTTTTTCCGCGAATGAGACTTTAATGCTCTAATAAGATGGAGTTCAAACATCATTTCATCATTGGGAAATTCTTCTCTAACTTCTTTCTCCAACTTTTTGTAAATATCTTCTGATATTCCTAACTCTCGAGCCTTTTCTTTAATATCAAATACAACAGACATCATCACCTCCTTATTTAATAATAAGATGTGATTCGATATAAGTCAAGGGATGGCGAATTGCTTCGCAATGTAAATGCGTAAATGCGTAGAAGCGTTAGAGCGTTAGCCCCGCTTCCCATCCAAATATTTAATCAGATTAAGCGTTTTTCTACGTAAGACTTCAACCTCTTCAATTATAGTAGTCTTATCGGTAATATAATTCAACTTTTCAGATATTACTATCTGAGTTTCAAGTTCAGAAAGTGAACCTAAAGCAATATATAGAAAACGTATATATTCATTATTAGAACTTCTCGCGGCTCCTTCAGATATATTTGAAGGGTAAGAAATCGCGGCTCTTCTCATTTGGGAAGTTAGTCCATAGAGTTCTTCTTTTGGAAAATCTTTCGTTAATTTGTATATTTCCGTGACAAGCTTTATTCCTTCTTTCCATATTTACAAATCTTTATGTGTTTTTGTATTTTTTCCTTCCATTTTTTCTCCTTTTCTGTTTTTTGACATCCTAACCCTCTAACTCTCTAACCATCTAACGATTGTTAACTTTGTGCTATCTTTGTCTCTTTGCTATGAAATATTTTTTTGGGGATGGATTTAACCGGTCTCGAGATAATTCTTCATTAAAAATATTAGGTCTTTTTTGAGATTCTTTTTCACCCACTTCTTTTGTTCCTCGTCCAATACTTCGCCAAGTCCCTGCAATATGTACGTCTCATTTAACTTTTTTGCCATTTCAATGCAGTTTTTTAAATAATCTTTGATTTTTTTGCCGGTTCTTAATTCAACTGTTTCCCGATTGATATCCCAATTCTTTTTGAAGAAAAACCACAAATCAAAAACATCTCTGTTTGCTATGTTTTTTCTATCCGTAAAAGCAACAATCTTATGCGCAAAAATGTCTTCCTTTTTCATTACTAACATTGGAATTCCGAGATAATTTTTTACCTCATAGTTGTCGGAGAATTTCCTTTTTGAAATTTCAACTTTTATATTCGTAGCTTCTTCTCCGTACGAAAACATAAAAAATATCGTATACCTCTTTTCCCTGGCTGCTTTGACAGTCCCATACTCTTTTAAAATATCTTTCATTTTTCTAAAAACTAAATCTTTCTTTCCTGGTTCAAGAAGATTAAAATCCAGATCTACTGAAAACCGGGGTAAATCATAAAAAAGAAACGCGGCAGTTCCCCCCTTAAAACCAATAATTGAAGAAATATCTTTATCAGAATAAACATCTTTTAAAATCTGCACCAGCAGATATTTATGTTTTTGAATGTCGAGCATATTATATAATACCTCCGACTTTTTCTTTAAGAGTTTTCGAACGATAAATATTAACCATCTTCAATACAGTAACTTTATCGAGGGCATCCATATTGTCAAAGTGGTAATTTTTATATAAGTATAGAATATCGAGAAACGCTCTCTCTTTTGTTGCTATAGCATATCCGTTTTTTAGTTCTACGCCTTCTTTGTTTATCAATATTTCCTCTTTTATTCTACGATATTGAAATTCGTGACTGCCGATCTCGATTTTCCTGCTTAAATAAGAAACAACAAAGATAGTTTTGTATTTTTGAAAAATAACCCCCTCCTTTTCCAAAACAGTCTCTAAACTAACATAAGAAGGAGTGAAAACTTTAACCGCGAGTTCTAAAGGGTTGTACTCCCTTTTCGCGTAAACCCCTTTTCTCAAATTCAGCAATTTCCCAGTTTTAACGTAATAGTTTATCCTCGCTTTTAAATTTTCACGGTTAGAATTCCCTAAGAGCAGAGCAATTTCATCTATCGTAAAAACGGTATTTTTAGAACTATATAAATTTAAAATAAAATCTTTATTTTTCTCCATCTTTATCCTTTAAAAACCAGAAGTAATAATTATTATTACTATTAGTTTACAACTTAGCGATAATTTGTCAAGGGGGGATTCAGATTCTAAGAATCTGAATCGAGTCGTTAGTTGTGGGTCACTGGCCACTAGGGCGTGTTGCCGAAAACCGGTATAATAAAATAACACAGTTCAACATGGTCATT
>CAZALG010000257.1:0-3139 GCA_964485935.1 uncultured bacterium
GAATTTATCCGCATAAGAATCAAAGAAAGGGAATCCTTTCAAGTTAATATTTACAGCAAGGACTACAACCATCTCGATATTGTCGAGTAAAGGCTTAAGATAGTCAACCGGTGTATCGGGATTGATGGCGACACTCCGTACTAATCCTCTTTCCGGGTCGTTTTTGTTTTCCATTTTTCCAAGTTCTGTGAGAACTAAGTGAGGATCCTTGGAGGATTCTAAGTGAATTGTAATCATGTCAGCACCAGCATCTACATATTCCCGGATCTTTTCTTCCGGATTTTGAATCATTAAATGGACATCCTTTAATAGATGAGTTTTTACAGCTTTTACAAATATCGGCCCTACCGTTAATCTTTCTACAAAGCATCCATCCATAACATCAAAATGCATTACCTTAATATCCGTACCTTCGAGTAATTCAACTTCTTTACCGATGTTCAAAAAGTCCGCTGACGTTATACCCACACTGAGAGTGGGAGAACATTCGCGAAGGAGATTAAAGGCTTTATTAGCCGACATGGTCCATCTCTATTCTTTTTCTTTCTTTAAAGTCTGATATACTTCATATGCTTCTTTAGGAGACATATTCTCATGAACAACCTTTCGTACTGTTTGAATCATTGCGCTGGGAGCTTCGGATTGAAATATATTACGTCCCATATCAACACCACAGGCTCCCTGCTGGATTGCATTATATGCCATCTCGAGCGCATCAAGTTCCGGAAGCTTCTTCCCGCCAGCTATAACTATGGGTACGGGACAGGCTGCCGTTACAGTCTCAAAGCCGTCTGAAACATAATATGTCTTGACATAAGACGCTCCCAGTTCCGCACAGATTCTCGTTGCCAGGCGCATATATTTAGCGTCCCTTTTCAACTCTTTACCTACCGCGGTAACGCCAAGAACGGGAATACCATATCTGTTACCCATATCCACAAGTCGTGTCAGGTTATGTATCGATTTGGTTTCAAACTCACCTCCAATGAAAACCTGAACTGCAAGCGCAGCAACATTCAGACGAATGGCATCTTCGATATCAACAGCAATCTCCTCATTTGAGAGTTCTCTGAGTATGCTTGGACCACCACTGGCTCTAAGAACGACTCCTTTAGTAAAAGTTGGAGGAATACTCGAACGCAATATCCCCCGTGTACACATCAGTGTATCAGCATAAGGAAGCAGTGGCACAATGCTTACATCGATTCTTTCCAAACCTGTGGTCGGACCGAGGAAATATCCGTGATCGACGGCAAGCATCACAGTACGGTTGGTATCGGGATTAAAAATATTGGAAAACCTATTTTTCATACCCCAAGCAAGTGAGTTTGAGCCACGAAGTGTAAAAGGCTCGTTTTTCATAGGGATATCCAGGTGATAATTGTGATTTTTTTGAATTCCGTCTTTGTCTGCCATGGCTTGTCCTCCTTTTATTTTATAGCCTTTTTCTTATATCTGGCATTATAAATAGAGTTGCTCTCTCTGTCAAGGTGAATTAAATCTGGAGATCCTTCGGATCAGTTGAGTCGTTGAATTGTTAAATAGTTAAATAGGAAAACAAAAAATAAATACTTGTCCATCCGTGTAAATCCGTGGCTATTATTCAGAATATAATAAGTAGGGTATAGGGTATAGAAAAGAACAATAAACAAAAAATCTCTCTGTGCTCTGTGGTTGATTTTTCTTATTGTGAGGGGTGGTGTTACAAATTCGTAAAATCGCCTATTCCAATACTAAACTTCACATACCACTCGTGAAGAGGCATCTCTGGAGCATTCTGTATCTCTATCTCTTCCATTCCTTCTAAAACCAACTTAGGGGTACGTAAGCTATGTACATAACCGGCAGAAACACCGCCAGCCAGATAATCCGATATGGCTAAAATCACACCCGTACTTGCTGATAGAACAAAAGAGGAACCTTTATAGCTGACGCTTCCTTCGGGATTGGAAAGTGATGAGTTAAAATCGATTGTTTCATCCTCTTTAACTGATTTTAAATTTACGGAAGAATATCCACCTCCTCCGCTCAAGAAAAAGATAAGACGGGAAAATCCAACTGCGTAGCCTAATTCAATCAATTTAGAATCAAAAGAAAGGTCCATCAGCAGTGAATCTAAATCTGTTGTTTCATTTCCTTTCAATGATTTTATGCCCAAAGCCAGGTTGTTTTCAACCAGAAGTAAACTCCAACTCCATCCCCACTCTTTTTCCTTGAATTCTTGAGTAGACTCAATTCTTTCATTTAATTTATCGATTGTATAATGGGCAGTGTAATCCTTATCCACAGAGATGATTCCGGTAGAAAGCCCTAATATTAGCAACAACATTTAAAAATCCCTCCCCAATCTAAATACATACTCTACAGTCCATTCATTATCATCGCCGTTCCCAAAACCTTCCACCCAATCTTTGTTTTCGGAAAATATAAAATCTGAAAAGGCTTCCACAGAGATAATAAAGCCTGCTAATTCACCTCTTATACCAGCGCCTCCTCCTAGAGATAGGCTTAAGCCCTCGAATTCATTACCGTTAAGACTCGTTACTACTTCGCCTCCACTTACGAACCTCCAGCTCTTAAAACCCAATCGCCCAGATAGATATGGAGAAAGCACAATCCTGAATGGAATCCAGTTGACGGAAAGATTTCCGCTTAAATGCTCAAAATCCTCACCGACTACTTCCGAAAAAAATTGTCGCCGTCCCAGCGAATCATACATAAAAGCCATAGTTCGAGTCGAAGCAGTAGCCTTCCCTCTCTCAAAAGACAAACAGTAATTCAGATTCGGGTTTAAATAAAAATCACAAAAAACTCCAAAAGAAGGTCCAAAAGAAGGAGAAACAATA
Source organism: uncultured bacterium (assembly GCA_964485935.1). GTDB lineage: Bacteria > Hydrothermota > UBA3072 > UBA3072 > UBA3072 > JAFGHJ01. Next base: position 2,847 of record CAZALG010000257.1, read on the forward strand.
TCATTACCCTTCAATTCAAACATTCCGCCTTCAAGACCGACCGTAAATGAAAACAAAATATAAAGAATCATGAACAACCTCCGCATCTTTCTTCAATTTCCTTTACCGTAAGCAGAAAACCTTCTTTGATCCAATCTTGTTTTTTCCCTTCAATTTTCTCTCGGAAACTTTCGAAATCTTTATCATCAAGGCAAAATTTATACTGCGCAAAGTACCCCGGCCATATATGTGTGTCAAGCTTGGGATCAGTACCCTTCAATTTTCCAATAACTTTAGGAACCATAAAATACTCA
>CAZALG010000258.1:0-3106 GCA_964485935.1 uncultured bacterium
TTGTTCTTTTAATTATTATGTTTGCTTATGTTTATACCGCGATTGTAATAAACCCTCAGGACCTTGCAGCAAACTTGAAAAAATACGGAGGTTTCATACCGGGGATCAGACCGGGAAGGAATACTGCCGAGTATATTGATAGGACAATTGCAAGGATAACATTACCCGGTGCGACTTTCTTTGGAATTATCGCCGTCCTTCCGGTGATTGTCAGGGTAAAGTTTAATTTGCCTTTTTATTTCGGAGGAACTTCTATAATTATTATTGTTGGAGTTGCGTTAGATACTGCGAGACAATTGGAGTCTCAACTACTTATGCGTCATTATGATGGTTTTATGAAAAAAGGTCGAATTCGAGGAAGAAGATGAGGTTGGTTTTTCTCGGTCCTCCGGGAGTCGGTAAAGGTACACATGCTGATCTTCTGGCTAAAAATCTAGAAATAACACATTATTCGACAGGGGATATTTTTAGGGAGATTTTAAAAGAATCTTCCGCTCTGAGTAATAAGCTTAAAAAGTATGTTAATTCAGGAGAGCTTGTACCTGATGAGATAGTCTTTGAGACCGTTAAAGAGGTGCTTTCAAATGAAGATAGTGAAAAAGGGTGGTTGTTGGATGGCTATCCAAGGAATAAAAATCAGGCTGAATTATTAGATAATTTTTTAAGAGAAAGACACGAAGAATTAGATTACGCCGTTTATCTTTATGCTTCTCCAGAAGTTTTGATAAAAAGGTTAAGTAATAGAAGAGTATGTCCTAATTGTAATGCTATTTATAATTTAGTTAATAACCCGCCAGAGAAAGATGGGATATGTGATAAATGCGGTGGGGTTTTAATTCAGAGAGAAGACGACAAGATTGATACTATAAAAAAAAGGATATCTATATTCGAGAGTGAATTTGAAACACTGGAAGAATATTATGATGATGCCGGTATTCTTTTAAGAATTTCAGCCGAAGGTAATTTAGAAGATATTGCTGACAGAATTAAAGAGGGCCTTAAAGTTGGGTAAGAAAAATATAATAAAAGTTAAAGGGGAAGTGGTAGAAAAATTGCCAGATTCTAAGTTTAGGGTTAAATTAGCCTTAGAAAATAATCCCATTATACTTGCCTATTTATCGGGCAAGATGAAAATGAATTATATAAAGATTGATGTTGGGGATGTTGTCGATGTAGAACTATCCCCTTATGACCTTACTAAGGGTAGGGTTGTTTATCGTGAATCATAGGAGGTGTAGATGAAAGTTAGAGCATCCGTTAAAAAATTATGCAAAGAATGTAAAATTGTAAGACGAAAAGGTAAAATTTATGTGGTTTGTAAAAATCCGAAACATAAACAGCGACAAGGGTAGGAGGTAATATGCCGCGAGTAGCCGGAGTTGACTTGCCGCAAGATAAACCTGTCCATATAGGTTTGACAGCTATTTTTGGTATTGGTAGGCAGACAGCTTTAAAAATTCTAAAAGAGGTTGATATTGAAAAGGGTAAAAGAATTAAAGATTTAACTAACGAGGAAGTTGATAGAATCAGACATTTCATTGAAGGTAAGTATAAAATTGAAGGCGAATTGAAATCCGAGATAAGGCAGAATATAAATAGGCTGAAAGATATTAAATGTTATCGAGGAGTAAGACATAAAAAGGGTTTGCCAGTACGAGGTCAGCGAACAAGGACCAATGCTAGAACAAGAAAGGGTCCAAGGAAAGGAGCTGTTGCCCTTAAGAAGCGAGAGATTAAAAAGTAAGGGAGATAAGTGGCTAAAAAGAAAGGAAAAGAAACAGGAAAGAAGAAGAGATTAAAAGCACCGGAATCGGGCATAGTTCATATACATTCTACATTTAATAATACTCTGGTTACTGTAACTGATAAACAAGGAAATACAATAGTTTGGACTTCCGCTGGAAGCATTGGTTATAAGGGGACAAGAAAAGGAACTCCGTATGCTGCTACAAAAGCGGCAGAGACTGCTGTTAGGAAGGCTATTGAAGCAGGTATGCGAAATGCGGAAATTTGGGTCAATGGTCCGGGAAGGGGAAGAGAATCAGCAATCAGAACGGTACAAGCAGCAGGTATGAATGTGAGTGCGATTAAAGATGTTACTCCCTTGCCTCATAATGGATGTAGACCTCCAAAGAAAAGGCGGCTATAAATGGGTAGATATACTGGTCCAAAGTGTAGGAGATGTAAAAGACTCGGAATGAAGCTTTATTTAAAAGGAGATAGATGCTATTCGGATAAGTGTCCCATTGGAGAAGAATATGTAAAGCCTCCAGGGGAACCTCCAAAGAGATGGCGCTCAAGAGAATCTTCTTATGGTTTGCAGCTTCGTGAAAAGCAGAGGGTTAAATGCATTTATGACCTTCGTGAAAGACAGTTCAAAAATCTTTTTAAAAAAGCCACTAAGATAAAAGGTGTGACAGGTGAAGAACTTTTAAAATTATTGGAAAAAAGATTGGATAATGTTATTTACCGTTTGGGCTTTGCTATATCAAGAAGGCAGGCAAGACAAGTTGTTCGGCACAATTATATAAAGGTTAATGGTAAAAAAGTGGATATTCCTTCTTACCAGGTTTCTGTTGGAGATGTAATTTCTGTTAGCGAAAAGGGTAAGAGTGTTTTCCTTTTCAAAGAGGCTCTCGCTCATGAGGTCGAAACTAAAGAATGGTTATCTGTGAATAGGGAAAAAAGGGAAGGAAAAGTGTTGGCGGATCCTAGAAGGATAGATGTGGAATATCCTATCAAGGAAAATTTAATTGTCGAGTTGTATTCTAAGTAATAGGGAGGTAAAAGTTGAGAATTAGATCCTTGATTATGCCGGAAAAAGTGAATGTAATCGAAAAGAATAAAACATATGGTAAGTTTTCTTTATCTCCTCTGGAAAGAGGATATGGGATTGCAATAGGGCATGTACTACGAAGAATGTTAATTTCTTCGATTCAAGGTGCAGCCATAACGGCTGCTAAAATAGAGGGTGTAATGCACGAATTCTCAACAATTGAAAATGTTAAGGAAGATGTAGCCCAGATAATTTTGAACTTGAAAAAAGTGAGATTTAGATATAACAGCGAGGAGCTTCCTCAGTATGTAATTCTTGAGGGCAAAGGTC
>CAZALG010000259.1:0-3094 GCA_964485935.1 uncultured bacterium
ATGATTTTAGTGGTATTGCGAGGAGATGGTGCACTCAAATAAATGAAAATTCAAAGTCTCTCGCTCATTTTGCCATATTTTCTGAATTAAATCATAATGAAATAGTAGGTTGGGAAAACCCCAAAGAGATTCTTAAAAGGATTTTCATTTTTATTCTGAGAGATAGAGATGAAAAAGAGAAAATGAAAAAGAGAATCGAAATAACTACAGAGTTAATCAAGGAATTTGCGGGCGAGATTATGGACGTATACTCTGAGGGCAAATCTCAAATTGCCAAGTTCTTTTCACTTATACAAAAAGGCGATTATCTTTCTTTTTATCTCGCAAGGAATTACAAGGTGGATCCTCTTCCGGTTAAAAAGATACAGGAGTTAAAAAGAAGGCTTGCCGAATGACAGTGGTTATTCCCCTCGCTGGTTATGGTATCAGGCTTAGACCTCTAACCTTTAGTGTGCCCAAGCCGCTTTTGCTCTGTGGAGGGGATACTGTCCTTGGATGGATATTTAAATCTATCTCGAAACTATCTCTGTCTGAAATAATTTTAGTAGTAGGCTACAAAGGAAATATAATAAAAAATTGGGTCCGCGAGCATTACGAGAACTTACCTGTAAAATGGGTTGTGCAAGAAGAGGCAAAAGGTTTGGGTCACGCGGTCTGGAAGATTGGAGAGGTGATTTCACCCGAAAGTGATGTTCTGATTTACCTGGGAGATTCGATATTTGATGTAGATTGGGATATAATTAAAAAAGGGAAAGAAAATTTTATAGGTGTAAAAGAAGTCCAAGACCCGCAAAAATTTGGTGTTGCTGAAGTTGAAGATGATAAGATTGTTGATTTAGTGGAGAAACCGCAGGAACCCCCTTCCAATTTTGCTGTTGTGGGACTTTATTATATAAAGGAATGGAGTTTGTTGTACAGGCAGCTTGATTTTCTTATTGAAGAGGATATAAGGACTAAAGATGAGTATCAATTGACAGATGCATTGAAACTTATGCTGGATAGAGAAAATGCGGAACTTAAAAAACTATCAGTTAGGGGCTGGTATGACTGTGGCAAAACAGATACTTTGCTTCAAACTAATGCTAAGCTCTTAAAGAATCCTCCTGATTGGATTGATTTTAAAGATAGTATAAAGAATTTTTCATATATTAACGGTTCTTCGCAGTTAAAAGATGCAGAGTTAGGACATTTCGTTACTGTTGGAGAAAGTTCATTAATAGAAAAAACGAGTATTAGAAATTCTATCATTGGGAATGCTGTTAAGATTGTAGACTCGAATATTTTTGATTCAATTATAGGTGATGATTCAGAGATTATAAATGCAAGAGGAAAATTCGTTGTTGGTTCAAATTCCTTAGTTTGGGGAAAGGAGTGTCGATAAGTGAAAAGAATAGTTACAAGCGAATCTGTAACCGAGGGGCATCCGGATAAGATCTGCGACCAGGTTTCCGATGCGGTTTTAGACGAAATTTATAGAAATGATCCGGATAAAGAAAGAGTTAGAACGGCCATAGAAACTCTAACCACACGTGGTATAGTACTGGTCTCGGGAGAAATGTCGACTTCGGTTTATGTAGATGTTCCTGAGTTAGTAAGAAAATTATTACGTGATATAGGATATGTTAAAACTGAATATCATTTTACATACGAAACTTGTGGTATCGTTACGATGATCCAGGGGCAATCCTCCGATATTGCTTTAGGAGTTGATAAGGGGGGAGCTGGAGACCAGGGAATGATGTTTGGATATGCGACTAAAGAAACAAAAGAACTTATGCCTATGCCCATTATGTTGGCACATAAGTTGGTTAAGAAACTGGCAGATATAAGAAAAGCAGGGGAAGATCATTTCTTACGCCCCGACGGGAAATCTCAAGTTTCCGTTGAATACATTGACGGAATGCCCAAAAGAGTTGATACAGTTTTAATTTCCGCTCAGTGTGATCCTCAGATTGAAATTAAAAAACTTGAAGAATACATTAAGGAAGAAGTTATCAAACCAACCGTACCTGAGGAATTTTTAGATAGTAATACTAAGTATCTTGTTAATCCTACTGGCAGGTTTGTTATAGGTGGGCCACAGGCGGATACGGGAGTGACTGGTAGAAAGATTATGGTTGACACTTACGGAGGTTTAGGAAAACATGGTGGAGGATGCTTTTCTGGTAAAGATCCAACCAAAGTTGACCGTTCTGCTGCCTATATGGCCAGGTACGTGGCTAAGAATATTGTCGCTGCTTCGCTTGCTGATAAAGTTGAAATACAAATAGCTTATGCGATTGGTATGGATGATCCTGTTTCGATATATATCGATTCTTTCGGTACGGGAGTTGTTCCTGACGAAAAGATTTTGGAAGCCGTTAAGAAAGTCTTCGATTTTCGTCCCAGAAAAATAATTGAGCAGTTAGATCTTATACGTCCTCAATATCTGGATACAGCCTGTTATGGGCATTTTGGGAGAGAAGATAAAAACTTTAAATGGGAAGAAACCGATAAGGTTTCCGAGTTGAAAGGAGAAATTAGTTGATGGATTATGATATAGCAGATGAATCTTTAGCTCATAAAGGTATTACAAGGATTGATTGGGCTTCGGGATTTATGCCGGTTTTAGAAAGCATAAAGGGAAAATTTGAGAAAGAAAAGCCTCTTAAGGGGATATCGATTGCCGCGTGTTTGCATGTAACGACCGAAACCGCAAATCTTATGAGAACTCTGAAAGCCGGAGGAGCAGAAGTTGCTTTATGTGCTTCCAATCCTCTTTCAACTCAGGATGATGTTGCGGCTGCGTTGGTAAAAGAATTTGAAATACCTGTTTTTGCAAAGCATGGGGCTGACAGGGAAACCTATTATGGGCATATAGAAAAGACGCTTAAGAACAGGCATGATATCACAATGGATGATGGGGCGGACCTCGTTTCTACTTTACATAACAAGTATAAATCGGAATTGGATAAAGTTATAGGGGGTACTGAAGAGACAACAACGGGTGTAATAAGGCTCAGGGCAATGGCTAAAGATGGAGTTCTCGGTTATCCTGTTATTGCGGTAAATGATTCAATGACTAAATATTTATTTGATAACCGATACGGTACCG